>JBKOXM010000175.1:0-3923 GCA_046724925.1 Actinomycetota bacterium
GTTCAGTGGACTCGCCGCGTTCGCGCGCATCCAGTTCGTCGTCCTCCCGCTCGCGCTGCTCGGCGCGGCGTTCGTGGTCGAGCGCGGCAGCGTCCGGCAGATCCTCTCGCGGCTCCGCCTGACGCTCGGGCTGCTTGCGCTGCCGCTGGCGGGAGCAGTGGCGCTCGGGCCGGGCCGAGCGGTGGGTTACTACCGCGACGTCGGCGGATTCGACCTGCACCCGAGCGCGTTCCTGGGCTGGCTCGCGACCGATGCGATGCTGCTCGCATACGCGTCGGGGTGGGTGCTGCTTCCGGGCGCGCTCGTCGGCTTCGCGCTGGCGCTCGTCCGTCCTCGCGTGCGAGTCGAGCGCGCGTTCGCCGCGCTGGCAGCATTTCTTGCCGCAGGGCTGTTCGTCGAGGCCGGCCTGTACGCCGTCAACGCCTCGCTCGAACCGGGCGGCCGCTTCCAGGAGCGCTATCTGTTCACGCTCCTGCCGCTCGTGGCGCCGGCCTTCGGTCTCTACCTACGGCGCGCGCGCTCCTATCGGGGGGCGATCGCGGTGATCGCCTTCGGCCTTCTCGCCGTCTCCGCGCGGTTCCCTCTGGCCGGTTATACGTCCTCGCACGGGCGACAGGACTCGCCCTTCCTGATCGGCGTGTATCGGATTGAGCGGTGGATCGGATACGCGAACGGGTCGGCGGTGATCGCGATTGCCGTCGGGCTACTGTCGTTGGTCGCGATCGCAATCGGCGTACGTCGCGGCCGCGCGGCACTGATCGCGCTCGGCCTCTCAGCCGCCTTCCTCGGCGCGGTCTCCTACTCGGCGTTCTCCTACGATCGCCTCGTCGCGCAGCGAGCGCGTGCGAGTTACTTGCCCCCGGACGCGCAGTGGGTCGATCACGCGAAGGTCGGCGAGGTCACGCTCATCAACACGCCCGGCGCGCTGCGCGAGCTAGCGCTCGAGCAGATGTTCTGGAATCGCTCCATCACCGAGTTGGCGCTGTTGCCGCGGGCGGAGCGCGTCGACGCGTTCACGTCGCCGCGGATTCGCATCGGTCACGACGGCTCGCTCTCGGTGCGCGGCGAAGCGGTCACTCGGTCTGTTCTCCTCAACCGCTACGCGATGGCCGCGCAGTTCGCGAACGCCGAGCACGTCGCGCGCAGCCCGCTCTTCGATCTGTGGCGGCCTTATGGAACTGCACGGCTGTCGCTGCTCGCCGGGGGTCGGTACTTCGACGGCTGGCTCGCCTACCGCGGGTGGTTCAGGGCCTGGCCCGCAGACTCCGGACGCGTGAACGGCCGCTTGCGCCTGACCGTTTCTCTCCCCGCGCGGGCGCCCGGGACAGTCGTCCGCTTCCGCGGCACGGGGATCGACAGGCGGGTTGCGCTCGAGCCCGGCCAGACCCGGCGGCTGGAGTTCGCGGCGTCGGAAAGCAGCGTATGGACGCTCCGGTTCAAGACCCTGAAGGGGGGCGCCTACCTCAGCGACGGTCGAGCGGTGAGCCTACTGGCGACCGAGCTTGAGTTCGTGCGCGACGCTGCGGTGGTGGGAGCCGTTTAGACGCAGTCCCGAAGGCCTTGGGCCTCGGGGAGCGATTCCAACTTCTTAAGGGTGTTGTTCTCGATCTGGCGGATCCGCTCGCGCGTCACGCCGAACGCTCGACCGACCTCCTCGAGCGTGCACGGCTGCGCGCCTGAGAGCCCGAACCGGAGCTCGATCACCTTGCGCTCACGGTCCGGCAGCGAGTCGAGCGCGCGCTCGATGTCGCCGCGCCGGAGCGACAGCGTCGCGGTGTCGAAAGGCGATTCGGCGGATTCGTCCTCGACGAAGTCGCCGAGCTCGGACTCCTCTTCTTCGCCGATCGGCTTCTCGAGCGAGACCGGGAGCTGGGACATGCGCAGGATCTCGCGGACTTCCTCGGTCGTCATTTCGAGCTCCTCGGCGATCTCGTCGGGCCGCGGCTCACGCCCGAGCCGTTGCACGAGCTGGCGTTCGATGTGAACGACCTTGTTCAGCTTCTCGACCATGTGGACCGGGATCCGGATCGTCCGGGCCTTGTCCGCGATCGCGCGCGTGACCGCCTGTCGGATCCACCAGGTGGCATACGTCGAGAACTTGTAGCCCTTGCGGTAGTCGAACTTCTCGACGGCGCGAATCAGACCCAGCGAGCCCTCCTGAATTAGGTCGAGGAACGACAGCCCGCGGCCGAGGTAGCTCTTCGCGATCGAGACGACGAGGCGGAGGTTCGCCTCGATCATCTGGGTCTTCGCGAACATGTCGCCCCGCTCGATGCGCTTCGCGAGGTAGACCTCCTGGTCGGCGGTGAGCAGCGGGACCTTCCCGATCTCGCGCAGGTAGAGGCGGAGCGAGTCAAGCGACGGCTCGACGGTCAAGTCGAGCTTCGGGCCTTTCTCCTCCTCCGCTGTGATCGGCTGCTCGTGAGGCGGGTGCTTGTGCTGCTCACCCTCCATGAGGTCGATGCCGTGGTCGATCAGGTAGGTGTAGAAGTCTTCGATCTGCTCCTTCGAGAGTTCGACGTCCTCGAGGCCGGTGACGATCTCGTCATAGGTCAGGAACCCCTTCTCCTGGCCGTCCTGGACGAGCTTCTGAAGCTCTTCGACGTCTGGGAGAGCGATGTCGACGGTGAGCACTGGACCTCCGCTGTCTCGCGTGATGGACGGGGACTGGTTCCTTCGAAAACACGCGAGCCGGCGGGGACGCCCCCCGGCTCACCTCACAGCGGCGGTGATGTTAACACGGGTTTTACGTTTTCGGGACACGTCCTCAACAAGACCGAAGGGGACGTCCCGCCGGGACCGCCGGACAGCGCCGGGTCGTAGTGGTTGCGATGCGGCTCGCATTGGTCGCCTCGATCATCACCCTCGCCGGCTGCGCCGGCTTTGGGAACGGCAGCGCCCACGAGCCCGAGCGGGTGGGCAGCGCGGGCGTGACCGTCGATCTGCCGTCCGACTGGCATTCGCTGACGTCGTTGCGGGGGACGCACCTCATCGACCCGCTCGAACGCGTCGTGGTTTCCTCGAGGCCGCTCGCGCAGGGCGGGAGCGGTTGCCAGGTCGCTGACTTCGCTCCGCGTCCCGACGCGGTCGCATTGGTCGTGCTGGAGTGGCGGCGACTGGACGGCCGGCCTCCGCCACCCCGCCCTGACCGGTTCGATGCTCAGACCCTGCGTATGAATCCACCGCCTGCGATCGAGTGCTTCGACGGCTCTGGGGGGACCGTGTTCTTTCAAGAGCATGGCCGTGTGTTCGGCGCCTATGTGCTGCTCGGTAAGCGAGCTCCGGCCGAGTTGGTCGATCGGGCTCGGGCGGTGTTGGACACGCTCCGCGTCAAGCCGGCCGCGTAGTACTACCCGACGACGATCTCGCCGACGATCTCGCCGCGGCTGTTCTCGACCGGTGTCGAGGCGAGCTCGGGCACCAGCTCGCCGAGGCGGTCGAGGAACGCGGCGAGGGCGGGGCCGACCGCGCGTCCGTTGCCGTCCGCGATCTTGAGCGCGAGCGCGAGACCGTCCGAGCGCGCGGCGCACATCAGCCCTTCGGCCCCGCCCTTTGCGATCCACTCGGGACGCTTCTGCATCAGCGTCGTGTCGGCGGCGCCGTGGCCGCGAATCAGCTCTGGATGCATTCGCATCGCGCCGGCGACCCGTTCGCCGGCGTCGAGTCGTTCGAGGCGCGAGAACGCGTGCGCCATCGATTCGAGAGGCAGAGCGAACGTCACCACTCCACAGCCGTCGACCGCAGTCGGGATCGAATCCGCGTCGAGGTCCGCCGCTCGGGCCACTTCGTGCAGGAGCTCGCGCTGGCAGCGATGCGCCTCGAGCCGGTAGCCCTCGCTCCTCCAGCCGTGCGCGCGGCAGAGGGCGAGCATCCCTGCATGCTTGCCCGAGCAGTTGTGATTGATTCGGCGGGGCGGGTCGCCG
>JBKOXM010000079.1:0-4762 GCA_046724925.1 Actinomycetota bacterium
ACGGTGGTCAGTGCTGCAGACACCGTGTACGAGCTCGGAGACGTGGCTCGGTTCGTCGAGTCCTGTCGGCGGTCAGGGACAGCCGGAGCGCTTGCCGTCCGTCGCGGATTCGAGCCGTCGAAGGCCAAGCCCGGAGTCAGGGTCGAGCAGGGCTGCGTGCTGACGGTGTACGAGCCGGAGTCGGGCGGCGAGCTCACGTCGGCGCCGCTCTGGGGCCTCGGCGTCGAGCTCCTCGGCTTTCTCCAGGAGCTGCCCGGGCCGCCCTTCGAGCTTCGCGACGCGTACCAGCGGGCGATCGACGCGGGGCTCGAGATTCAAGCGGTCGAGATCGGGAAGACGCGCGATTTGACAGATCCGCTTGACTTGGTGAAGGAGAACTTCGCCTACCTCAATGTGACATGAGCGAGACATACGACCTGTTTCAACAAGGACGGCGCCATCTCGAACGCGGGATGGCCGCGCAGGCGACCGTGTCGCTCGAGAAGGCGAAGCGCCGCGAGCCACGTAAGGCGTCGATTCGCGAGGCGCTCGGAATCGCTTACTTCCGGATCCAGCGGTACGAAGAAGCTGAGCAGGAGTTTCGGGCCGTGCTCGACCTATCACCGACGGACGACTACGCGCACTATGCGCTCGGTCGCTGCCTCGAGAAGCGGGGTCGCCACAAGGAGGCCAACGGCCACTACAAGCTGGCGAGCCGAATGCGGCCCGGCAGCGAGCAGTACGCAGCCCGGATCCGCGACCTGGGCTGACGCAGCTCGGCTTGCCGGCCAGGGGGGCGTCCTGTACGGCACGCTCTTCAGGCCGGTCGTATTGTCGGCGCCGTGCGTGCCGTGGTTCAGCGCGTTTCCGGGGCTCGTGTCCTCCTTGAAGGAGTCGAGCATGCGGCGATCGGAGCGGGCCTGTGCGTTCTGCTCGGCGTCGCTGACGACGACGACACGACCGCCGCCGAGCGGCTTGCCGGCAAGGTCGCGCGGCTGCGGATCTTCGAGAACGAGGAGGGCCGATTCGATCGTTCCCTGCTCGACGCCGGCGGTGCGGTGCTCGTCGTCTCACAGTTCACCCTGATCGCCGATACAGCCAAAGGCAACCGGCCGAGCTTCGGCCACGCGGCCCGACCGGAAGTGGCGGAGCCGCTCTACGAGCGGTTCTGCTCGACGCTGGCCGAGGAGGGCGTGCAGGTCGAGCGGGGGGTGTTTGGCGAGCGCATGCAAGTGGAGCTCGTCAACGACGGGCCGGTGACGGTCATCCTCGACTGAATGCCGCCCGCGGCGCTCATGCTCGCGCTAGCCGCGGCAGTCCTCCATGCGACCTGGAACCTTCTGCTCGCGCGTGCTCGCGACGTCGAGGCGGCGACTGCGGTCGTGCTCGTTCTGGCCTTGGCGATGTATGCGCCCGTCGCGGCCGTAACGTGGGACGTCGAGGCGAGCGTCTGGCCGTACGCCGTCGCGTCCGCCGTCTTCGAGCTCGCCTACATCGTGCTTCTCGCCGCCGCATACCGCCGTGCAGAGCTATCGGTCGTCTACCCGGTCGCGCGCGGGCTGGCGCCGGTGCTCGTCCTGCTGGGCGCGCTCGTCTTCCTCTCGGTCACCCCGTCCGCCGGTGAAGCCGCGGGAGTGCTGCTGGTGGGGGCCGGCATCGTGATGGTGCGCGGATTTCACGAGCCGGACGGACGTGGGCTCGCATTCGGCGCTGCGATCGCCTGCTGCATCGCGAGCTACACGCTCGTCGACAGCCGGGGCATCCGCCATGCCGACGCATTCGGCTACCTCGAGCTGGTGATGGTCGTACCGTCCCTCGCCTACTTCGGCGGGGTAATCGCCGCGAAGGGGGTCGAACCGATCAGAAACGAGCTGGGACCTGCAACCGTGATCGCGGCGGCCGCGACGTACGGCGCCTATGCGCTCGTCCTGGTCGCGCTGCGACTGGCTCCGGCCGCGCCCGTCGCGGCCGTGCGCGAGACGAGCGTCGTCATCGCGGTCCTGCTTGCGGCGCCGATCCTGCGTGAACGGGTGGGTCGAGAACGACTCGCGGGCGCAGTGGTCGTCGTCGCCGGCATCGCGCTGCTCAGCGCCTTCTGAGCCTTCCGCGCCGGACCGAGATGCCGAAGGCCTTGCTATCCTTGCGACACCACATTTCGAGCAGTTCCGAAATGGGCGCGCGGCGCCCATTTTTCATGAAGGGGACGAATTGGCGAGCGTTCACGAGAAGGAAAAATCGCTGCAGAGAGAGATTTCCGAGCAGGTGCAGGAGCGCCTGCCCGACGTCGACGTGCTCGCGGTCGAGCTCGCGGGACCGGAGCGGTTCACGGTCTACGTCGACCACGCGAACGGTGTCGACCACGCCCTCTGCGAGCGGGTTACGAACGTGCTCCGCAGCTATCTCGAGCGCTACAGCATCGAGGTCTCGTCACCGGGGATTGAGCGCCCGCTGCGTACGCGCGACCACTTCGCTCGGGCGGTCGGCCACAAGGCCGCTGTCCGCACCGGCTCAGACATCCAGGGACGCAAGCGCTTCCGAGGCGAGGTTGTCGCGGCCGACGAGCGCTCGCTGAGACTGCAAACCGCAAACGAGGCCGTAGACATCCCCTACGAGGAGATCGTCCGCGGGAACCTGATCGACGAAGGGTAGGAGATGAGCAGAGAGATCATCGAGGCCGTCCAGACGATTGAGCGCGAGAAGGGGATCGACGAGGGAACGCTCGTCCATGCGCTCGAGGACGCGCTTCTCGCTGCCTACAAGAAGACGCCCGGCTCGGCGCGGCATGCCGCCGTCGAACTCGACGAGCAGGGCGACTACCGCGTCTACGCGATCGAAATTCCGCTCGACATCGAGGAGCGTTTGCTCGACGACGCGCGCGAGCGGACGCTCGAGGAGCTCGAGCGAATCGAGGCCGAGAACGGCGAGAAGTCACACACGCTCATCAACGACGACGACCTCGATCTCGACTGGTCGCAGGTTCCCGACGGGATGATCAAGCGCACCGACGTCACCCCGGAGAACTTCGGCCGCATCGCTGCCCAGACCGCGAAGCAGGTGATCCTCCAGCGAATCCGCGAAGCCGAGCGGGAGATGATGTACGAGGAATACGTCGACCGTGTGACCGAGGTCGTCACCGGGATCGTCCAGCAGGCCGGCGATCGCAACAACGTGCTCGTCGACCTCGGCAAGGTGGAGGCGCTGCTGCCCCGCTCGGAGCAGGTCGACGGCGAGCGCTACGAGCAGGGTTCCCGCATCAAGGCGGTGATCACCGAGGTGCGTTCCGGCACAAAAGGCCCTCAGGTCATCCTCTCGCGGCGCGACCCCGAGCTGATCAAGACCCTGTTCGAGCTTGAGGTGCCGGAGATCGCGGACGGGCTGGTCGAGATTCGCGGCGTCGCCCGCGAGCCGGGCTACCGCTCCAAGATCGCGGTCGAGTCACACGCGCAGGGAGTCGATCCGGTCGGCGCCTGTGTCGGCCCGCGCGGCTCCCGCGTGCGCATGGTCGTCTCCGAGCTTCGCGGCGAGAAGATCGACATCATCCCGTGGAATCCGGAGCCGGCCCGCTTCGTGGCCAAGGCCCTTTCGCCCGCGCGTGTCCGAGAGGTCTACCTCGACGACGAGGGCAGGGAAGCGACCGTCGTCGTTCCCGACGACCAGCTCGCGCTCGCGATCGGCAAGGAGGGCATGAACGCCCGCCTCGCGGCGCGCTTGACCGGCTGGAAGATCGACATCCAGTCCGACAGCGAGTTCGCGCAGGCCGAGGCGGAAGCAGCGTTCGGCGGGGGCGACTCGGACGACTTCACCGGCCGCTGCGCAGCGATCCTGGCGAACGGCAAGCGCTGCCCGAACACGACGCTGCCGGGCTCGCGCTTCTGCGGCGTCCCCGCGCACCAGGAGCTCGCGAAGATCGAAGCGGAGACGGGCGAGTACGCAGAGGGCACGGTCACGCCGCAACCGCCGCAGGCGGAGGAAGCCGGCGAAGAGGCGCCGGAGGGAGCCGAGGATGCGATGGAGGCCGCGGAGGATGCGCCTGCGCCCCGCGGCGAGATCGACCCGCCCGAGGAGCCTTCGACGCCGATGCCGCCGAGCGAGCCTGGGCCCGAGCCGGAGCCGCAGCCTCCCATGGTCGAGCCCTCAGAGGAGCCGGATATCGTCGAGCCGCCGCCGTCCTCGCCTGTCGAGTCCGAGGGGGAGGCTGCGCCTGCGGTCCCCGCCCAGGCCGACGAAGAGGCGCCGTCGGAACCGAACGAGGAGCGTCCAGACGCAGCCTGAACGAACGTGTGTCGGGTGCGGGCGCAAGGCGCCCCCAGGGGAGCTGCTTCGCTTCGTCGCACGCGACGGGACGCTCCTGCGCGGGCAGCGCGAGCACGGTCGCGGGGTCTACACGTGCAGGCGACTCCAGTGCTTCGAGCGCGCCGCGGCGCGCAATGCCTTCAGCCGCACGCTGAGGACAACCGTCCGGGTCGATCCAGCGCTCACGCGCCTCTACACTGAACCCGCCAATGGCTGACGAATCAGGCAAGAACAGACCAAACAGGCCCGTGCGCCCGCGTCAGGGCGCAGTCGGCGGGGGCCGGCGCAAGCGCCGTGTCGTGATCGACACGGGCGCGGCGCGCCCGCGCCAGGACGGCCGCGCGCGCCGAGACGAGGCTCCCCGCCCTCCGCGCCAGCCACGTGAGGTCGTTCAACCGACCGGGCCGGTCTCCGTCCCGTCGGGGGTAACCGTCCGCGACCTCTCGCAGGCCCTCGGGGTGACGGCTGCGACGATCATGAAGTTCATGAT
>JBKOXM010000078.1:0-10810 GCA_046724925.1 Actinomycetota bacterium
GCGTCGAGAAACGCGAAATAGCCGCCCGAAGCCTCGGCGACCGCTCGGTTCCGCGCCGCCGCCATTCCGCCGCGTTCCTGCCGAATACAGTAGACGCGGTCGCCATAGCCTCGAGCGACCTCGCCGCTGTGGTCCTCCGAGCCGTCGTCCACGACGATCAGCTCCAAATCGCCGAACGTCTGCGCCAAGACGCTCTCGATCGCTTCACCGAGGTACCGCGCTCCGTTGTACACGCCGATCATGACGCTGACTGCCGGCCGCCCGACGTCGCCGGCCCTCGTAACGCGCCTCGGCCTGGTAACGGCCTTCGTCACGTCCGGTCTTCGGCCGCGTGTGGCCAGCCTCGTGCGTCGACCTCGTGAACGGGGTCGAGCAGGATCAGGTCCTGCATATCGGTGTGCTTCTCGAGCGTTGGCTCGGCAAAGGGCGCTCTCGGCCTGTCTCCGTTCTCGTCTGTGCCTGCGGCCGCTGGCGCCACCGGTTCGCCCTCGGCATCGCCGTCGCGCGACTCGATCAATCCCTCCGCAGAGAGGGTGTCGAGAAATCTCTGCACACTCGGGCGAATCTCGGCCCCCGGAGCCTCGTAGCGCCGAGCGAGCGTGTCGACGATGGCCTGTTCGGCGGCGCCCCGATCGAGCGCCTGCCATACCTCTGCTCCCGTCGCACGCAGGCTGTAGTAGGAGCCCGTGGCCAGATCGATGACGATGACCTCGCCTTCGATCGTCTCGTGCATGACCCGGGGGCTACTCACCCGGAACCTTCGATCCACTCGTCCCTCTCCCCTCGTCGCTTGCCGTCTGATTATGCGTGAATTTGCCGAGATTGGAATCTCATCACTTGGTCTGAAATGCCGGCTCGCGTTTCGCCGATAGGCGGACCCCTGGAGCCGGGCGACGGTCAAGATACCTGTCCTCGTGTCGAGGATCGTGATCACAGGGGCCGCCGGGCTGGTCGGTACGGTGCTCCGACGAGAGCTGGACGAGCCGTTCTACGTCCAGGGCATCGATCGCGTGCGCCGGCCGCCCGCGGGTGTTCGGCGCCTCGATCTTGCGAAGGTGCGATCGCTCGACTCGCTCTTCGAAGGGGCGCACGCGGTCGTCGACCTTGCGGGATTGCCCGATCAAGCGACGCCGTGGCCGGACGTATGGCGAAACAACCTGCCCGCGACGATCAACGCATTCGAGGCGGCGCGAAGAGCAGGCGTGCGTCGGTTCATATACGCCTCCTCGAACCATGTCACCGGAATGTACGAGCAAGACCCTCCGTATGCCTCGATCGTGGCCGGCAAGTACGGCGGACTCGATCCTCGTGACACGCCGCTGATCTCCCGGAGCTGGCCGATCCGGCCGGACGGCCCGTACGCGTTCGGCAAGGTCCTCGGCGAGGCAGCCGGGCGCTACTACTCGGACGCCTTCGACCTGTCCGTGATCTGTCTCCGGCTCGGGACGGTGAATGCAGAGAGCCGACCGACTCAACCTCGCCACTTCGCCACACTCCTGACGCACGCGGACCTGCTGCACCAGGTTCGGTGTGCTCTCGAGGCGCCGGCCGACCTCCGCTTCGGCGTCTATTACGGCGTCTCTCGCAATACCTGGCGCTTCTGGGACATCTCCGACGCCAGCACGGAGCTCGGCTACGAGCCGACCGACGACGCGGAGCAGTTCCGCGCCGAGCCGACCTAGCCTTCGCGCGCGTCAGCCTGTCTCGGCCGGCTCGTACAGGCGGATGTCGAGGCCCGCGAAGAGACGCTGAACGCGCAGGTCGGCACGCTGCTCCACCGCCGCCACGAGCCGAGCGCGGTTCACCTGCTTCTCGCGCACGCTCTCGTACCCGGCCCTGCTCATGAAGAGCCAGACGCGGCCGCTGGACGCCGCCTCGCGGATCGCCCCGAGCTCGGCCTGCGTCAGCCTCGAGTGCCGGTAGTCGTCGATCAGGTCGAAGCGGCCGTAGGGCGAGGTGGGCAAAAGCGAACGGGGCAAGCGTGGATCCTCGTGATTGCGAGCGTAGTACTCGAACGGGATGCGCCTCGAGGTGCGGTAGAAGGCGACCGCGTCGTTCGGCGTGGCATTCGCGAGGACGAACTCCGTCGCCGCTCGGAAGTCCTCCTGTGGCTTTCCCTGGGTCCGGATGACGTGTACGGCCGACAGCGAGAAGATCAGGGCCAGGCCCGCGACGGTTGCGGCAAGCGGCAACCGGGCCAGGCCGATCGCCACCATCAGAACGATCCCGGGTAGCGCCACAATCAGGAAACGAGGCGTGAACACAGGCTTTCCGAGCGACGCCAGCAAGGCGGCGACGATGGGCGTGGCCGCCCACGTGGCGGCCATCACCATCGGCCAGTCGTGGCGCCAGCCGCGTCGGCGAAGCCAGGTCGCGGCGGCGACGATGACGGCCGCGCCGTACAGCACGGTGAGCAGGCGAGTTCCGCCGGCCAGCTGTCGCAATGCCTCCTTCACCTCGGCCGGTCCGGGCCGCCTCAAATGCGAGATTTGGCCCGCGTCTCCGAAGATCGCGAACAGCATCAAGGGGACCGCCAGCACGCCGACGGCGGCCAGTCGCAAGAGTTGCGCCCGCAGGGGACGGCCGGCGATCGCCAACGCGAGCAGGTGGCCCGCCAGAACGAAGGCCGCGAACAGGTGGGCATAGAGCGCGAGGGCACCGACGGCCACATACGCCGCGTCGAGCGCTCGTCCACCCGGCCGCTCCACCAGCGTGAGGAACAGGAGCGTGGCCAAGGTCGTGAGGAAGGCGACGAGCGCGTAAGACCTGGCTTCCTGCGCGTAGCGCAGGAAAAAGCCATTCACCGCCAGCAGTAGCGCGGCGACGGTCGCCACCTTGCGATCGAAGAGGCGCAGGGCTGCCACGTAGAGGACGAGTACCGCTCCAGCCCCCGCGAGCAGCGACAGAAGGCGAACCATCGCCTCACCGTCGCCGAGCAGAATCCACCCGCGCAGGAGCAAGTAGTAGAGCGACATGTTGGCCTGGCTCGTCGCGACCACGCGGCTGAAGTCGGCGAACGGCTCCCCCGCAAGCGTGACGCTGAAGGCTTCGTCCCCCCAGAAGCTGCGCGACCCCAGGTGGTAGAAAGCGAAGCCAACCGCCACGGCGACGGCGGCGGTCGGTCCCGCCCACGCAGCCGCTCGCTCGCGGCCCACGGGGACGTTCACCGCTCGGCGCGCACCGAGACGGGGCGGCCGAAGCGGGCGAAGTACGAGAGCACCACCAGCATGAAGACGGTGGTGCCGATCATCTCCAGGTTTTCCTCGACCGTGGCGACGACGAGCAACGCGGCGGATCCACCCCCATGAGTGTCGGTCCACCAGCCGGTCATCGCCTCGATGCCCGCCGCACCGCCGATGTACAGCGCGGCGGCGATCCCGATCCCGAGCCGGGTGTCGTGGGGGAGAGCGCGGAAAAAGCGGAAGTAGGTGATCCCCACGATGGCAGCGAGTGCAAGCGCGGGGATGACACCGGCGTAATAGAGCGGTCCGTGCAGATCGAGTTGGGCCCGTAGCCAGGATCCGATCCGCTCGTGGATCTCCGCGGTTTCGTCCAGCGAAAGCACCACGTACACGACCGCAAGGCCTGCCCAGTGGCGCGCCCACCGCTGCTCACGAACCACGGCGTCGATCGCGACCAGCGCCACTAGTGCCGCGGCCGACAGCAGGAGAGCCGAGGAGAACCAGGCCGGAATGTTCGCCTCGCCGTCGAGCGAGACTGCCTCGAAGAACCGCCCTGTCCGGTGACGCTCGTGGTAGAGGAAGACGGCGACGGCGTTGAGCAGATTCAGCACGACGAGGGCGGGCACGACCACGTTCAGCAGCAGTCTCGAGTTGATCGTGACCATGCTTCGGGTTTCAGGAGCGGTGCTCTTCTCTGGCGCGTCGACTCGGACCCGCGCTCGAGGCTCGCTCCTCATTCGCTGCTGTCCGTCGTGCGCCGGTCGCGCGCGAGCTTCTCTCTGAGCGAGCGGAGCATCGGGTGGGTCGCCGGGGGATCGAGCGTCATGTTCGAGCCGTGGAGGCGCTTGTGCAGGACGACGTCCGGTAGGACGGCGATCTCGACCCTGTGCTCGCGCATGCGGATGAACAGATCTCGGTCCTCCGCATAGCGATACGTCGGGTCGAATCCGCCGAGCTCGTCGAGCACGCGGCGTCGGATCATGGCCGTGACGAGTTGGATGCCGCCGAGCTCGCCGAAGATCGGGTCGCGCGCCAGACTCGGCGGCTGGATGCCGTCGAAGATCCACTCCTGACGCCCGAGCACGCAGCCGATGCCCGGGTGTTCGTTCAGATAGCGCACCTGGGTGCTCAGCTTCGTCGGCGGCAGGAGATCGTCGTCGTCCAGGAATGCGATGTAGCCGCCTCGCGCGAGGCCGAGCCCTGCGTTACGGGCGGCCGGCAGCCCTTGATTTGCCTGGTGCACATACCGGACGGGAAACGACCTCGCGATCTCTGCGGTTGCGTCCTCGGACCCGTCGTCGACCAACACGACATCGAAGGCGTCGAAGTCCTGGGCGAAGACGCTCTCGAGCGTCTCTCGCAGGAACTTCTCACCGTTGTACGAGGCGACGATGACGCTTACGACCGGCTCGGGCATCTACTCGGAGGATAGATCGGCCAGGAAACTTTTCAGCGTCTCCGGTATTGCGGGCACGTCTGAGCCGAGCTCCAGGGTGTAACACGGCACGCGAGCGACCAGGCTGGACATGGTCGCCAGCTCGCGCGCGCCGGCGGTATGAAGCTGGAGGATCGTGCTCGGAGCGAGAGCGGCGAGGGCGGCGGCTCGCGACGTCTCCACGATTCGCGACTCTGGCCGAGCCGCCGTGACCGTCGGCACGAGCACCGCCCTGAGCGGAAAGCCCGCGGTCGTCTGCGCCGGGAAGTGCTCCTGGACGTAGACGACCGCCTTCTCTCGATCGAGCCGGTCCGCGTTCGCGAGCAGGGGCAGAAGGTGCGGAAGGAGCTCGTGCACGTGCGCCGGCTCGAGCTTTCCCGAGTTGTAGAGGCTCGCGATCTGGGGAGCAGGATCGTGCGTGACAGCGACGTAGTCGTCGCCGGCGTACAAAAGCCCCGAGCCCAAGCTCGAGAGCGCCACAGTGGACTTTCCCGACCCGGCCTTTCCGACGACGAGGACTCCGCCGGCCTCGGTCCCGACGGCGGCGCCGTGGACCTGAAGGTAGCCGCGGGAGCCGAGCCACCAGAACAGGATCTGGCGGATCGGGCATGCCTGCTCCCAGTACGGCTGGTCGAATCCGTTCGCGACCCAGTACCAGGCGGCTCGGGCATCCGAGTCGAAGAGGCTCAGCGTCTCGAGACCCGGCTGGTAAGCGGCGCGCAACGGCGGCTCGTGGAAGTGATACAGAGCGCCTTGCGCTTGATCGGACAGGGTGGGAGGCCGCGGGGGTGGGTCTGTTCCCGTCGAGGCGGAATCCCAGAGGTGAATTGTCAGGCTCGGGGTGGCCGAACCTCCGTCCGGGGGCACCACGAGGTGTGCGAAGGCCGGCGTCAGCTGCTCGCGCAGCGCCCGGCTGGCGAATCGAAGCGAGACGAGAGCGCCGCCGAAGGCGAACCGGTCGTCGGATGCGCCGCCGGCTGCCTCGGCTGCCGCGGCGAACCCGGATGCCAACTCACCAAGAAGGTCGGTCTGCCACTCCAGCCCTCGGGCCTTCACACGTCACCTCCCCCTGGGGCCGGAAATACGGTTCTCGGGAGCGCTGCAACGCCTGCAATCATGATTGTGTGCACGGAAGGTGCGACGCAGGGAGTGTGCGGCGCCTGCGTGTCTCGGAGCCGTCTCACCGTAACCGATCGTCAGTAGTGCAGGCCGGCCGCTCCTGAGCACGGACCCCACCACCGACCTGGCGCTTACGGAAGCGCAGGCCGTGCCGCGCGGCAGTCAGCTCCGGCAGCAGGTCGTCAGCGGGATCGGCTGGAAGGTGGCGACGCAGGTCGTCGTGCAGGCGACGAGGATCATCGTCGGCGTCCTGCTCGCCCATCTGCTTCTGCCGCACGACTACGGCCTCGCTGCAATGGCGCTCATGTTCGTCGGCATCACGGTCATCTTCACGGACCTTTCCCTCGGCGTGGCCCTCATCCAGCGGCAGAACATCACGGAAGCCGATCGCTCGACGGCCTTCTGGACAACGGTCGCCCTCGGAGCCCTGTGTGCGATCGGCGGTGTCGCCGCGGCGCCGCTCCTCGCCGATCTCTTCTCGACGCCCGACGTCGCACCGCTCTTCGCAGTGACCTCGATCAGCTTCTTCCTCACGTCGATCGCGGCGACACAGACAGCGCTTCTCACGCGAGAGATGCAGTTTCGGAGCCTGCAGCTACGAGAGATGGCGGGACACCTGATCGGAGGCTGTGTTGGCGTCATCCTGGCGATCGCCGGGGCAGGCGCCTGGGCGCTCGTGTTCCAGGTGCTGGCCGGCGACGTCGTCGCGCTTGTGCTCGTCTGGCGCTTCTCACCCTGGCGTCCTCGGGCGACGTACTCGACTGAGAGCCTCCGGCAACTCGGTTCCTTCGCCGGCAAGACCTCTGT
Source organism: Actinomycetota bacterium (assembly GCA_046724925.1). Lineage (GTDB taxonomy): Bacteria > Actinomycetota > Thermoleophilia > Gaiellales > Gaiellaceae > JBKOXM01. Next base: position 6,544 of record JBKOXM010000078.1, read on the forward strand.
CGCGCGAGTGCTCGGCTACCTCAATCTCAACGCAGACAACTTCCTGATCGCTCGTTACCTCGGGCCGGCGCCGCTGGGCGTCTACGCGGTCGCCTACAACGTGATGTTTGCGCCGTTGTCGCGACTCGCCGCGCCGATCCAGCAAGTCCTCTTCCCTGCATTCGCGCGGCTTGCATCGGATCCGCCCCGTGTGGGCGCAGCCTGGGTGCGCGGCAACCGGATCGTCGCCGCCGTGACAGTCCCGGCGTTCGCCGGCATGGCCGTGGTTGCGCCCGACTTCGTCTCCGTCGTCCTCGGCGAGCGTTGGCTCGATGCGATTCCGGTCCTGCAGTTGCTCTGCGTCGCCGGGCTTGCACAGAGCCTGCAGTCGCTGAACCACAGCGCGCTCCAGGCGCTCGGCCGGGCGGGCGCGTTGCTCGCATTCATGACGTTCTCGACGACCGTCACCTTGTCGGCCTTCGCGATCGGGCTGCACTGGGGGATCGTCGGGGTAGCCGCCGGATTTGCGTTCGCGCGCATGGCCGTGTTCCCCGTCTTCACGACGGTCGTATGCCGCGCGGCGCAAACGCGGGTGTGGGCATACGTTGGGAGCATTCGCCGCGTCCTCGGGGTCGCCCTCGCGATGACTGCGATTGCGTACGCCCTTCGCTTGTCGCTCGAGCACGTCGGCGTGCCGGCTGGGTTGCGGCTGGCGCTCGTCGTCGTCACGGGCGCGGCCGTCTACCTTGCGCTCCTCGTGTGGCGCGAGCCGGACGTGGTTACCGAAGTTCGAGCGCTTTGGCCCCGCCGCCGTCAGCAGGAGGACGGTCGGAGGAGCGTCTAACGCACGGCCAGCCCCTGGCGGCGACCGAATGGACATTCCCACCACTCCGGAAGCGCAAGCGGCGAACGCGGCGGCGGCCACGATGGAAGACCGATCGCGCTTGCTCGTCGCGGGCGCGCAGGTCGAGGCTTCTTCAGCGAAACCTCGTTCTCGATGGGCCGCGAGCCCGTAGAGTCGCCGGTCGCGATGAGCTCCATCACCGAGTGGGTGACGCACGCGATCGGCGACTACGGTCTGTACGCCGTCTTCGTCCTGATGCTGGTCGATGCGGTTTTCCCCGCCGCGAGCGAGCTCGTGATGCTGTACTCCGGCGTCGTCGCTTCCGGCGCGCTCGCCGGGGCGAGCGTCTCCTTGTTCGGATGGGAGTTCGAGAGTGGCCTGCCTGCGTATCTGGCGATAGTTCTCGCCGGAACGATCGGCTACACGATCGGCTCGATCATCGGCTGGGCGATCGGCCTCTACGGAGGGCGGCCGTTTCTCGAGCGGCGCGGACGTTGGTTCCATCTGACGCCGGACCGACTCGACAGGGCTGAACATTGGTTCGAGCGCTGGGGCGACCAAGCGGTGTTCCTCGGACGGATCACGCCGGTGGTGCGTTCCTTCATCTCGATCCCGGCGGGCGTCTTTCGCGCGCCGCTCGCCCGCTACACGGTGCTGACCGCGATCGGGTCCGCGCTCTGGTGCTTCGCTTTCGCGGGCGTAGGCTGGGCGGTCGGAAGCAGCTGGGAGCGTGTCCATCACGACTTCCGCATCGTCGACGTGCTGGTCGGAGCAGGACTCGTGGCGCTGCTCGCGTACGCGGTGATGCGCCGCAGGCGCTCATCTAGACTGGCTCGCCGTGCCGAAGATCCCTCTCATTGACGTCAGAGCGCAGTACGAGCCGCTTCTGCCCGAGCTGAACGACCGGCTCGCAGAGGTGCTCGAGACAGGCCGCTTCATCCTCGGCCCAAACGTGCAGGCGTTCGAGCGGGAGGCGGCCGAGTTCCTGGGCGTCGGAGAAACGATCGGCGTGGCAAACGGAACCGATGCGCTCGTGCTCGTGCTCGACGCGATGGGGATCGGTCCCGGTGACGAGGTGATCTGCCCCGCATTCACGTTCTTCGCGACGGCGGAAGCGATCGCTCGCCGCGGGGCGACGCCCGTCTTCTGCGAGATCGATCCGGCGACGCTGAACATGGATCCGGCTGACGTCGAACGGCGGGTCACTGAGCGAACGCGTGCGTTGATGCCCGTGCACCTGTTCGGCCGGCCCGCGCCGCTCGCCGAGCTCGAAGGGCTCGGAATTCCGATCGTCGAGGACGCTGCACAGGCGTTCGGGTCCGGAGCGATTGCGCAGACGGGGATCGCCTCGACCTTCAGCTTCTACCCGACCAAGAACCTCTTCGGCATCGGCGACGGAGGGCTCGTGGCCGTGAACGACGGCGAGCTCGGCGAGAAGATCAGGATGCTGCGGTTCCACGGTTCGCGGGACAAGGTCGACTTCTATTTCGTCGGCTACAACTCACGGCTCGACGAGGTGCAAGCGGCGGCGCTGCGACTGTTCCTGCGCGAGCTGCCGCGCTGGACGCAGGAGCGCCGCGAGGCTGCACAGCGGTACCGAGACCTCGGCCTGGGCGACCTGGTTGCGGTGCCCGAGGACGATCCCGACCACGTCTATCACCTCTTCGTCTGTCGATCGCCGGAGCGTGATCGGATTCGCCGGAAGCTCGACGAGGCGGGAATCGCGTCCGGCGTCTACTACGTGACTCCGCTTCACCTCCAGCCGGCGCTCCGCTACCTCGGCTGGGAGGGGGGCTCGCTGCCCGAGACGGAACAGGCAGCAAGCGAGAACTTTTCGATTCCGCTGTGGCCGGGTATCCCGTCTGAGGTGCAGGAGCGGGTGGTCGAGACGGTTCGGAACGCCGTCGGCGTGGCAGTTCCGTGATTCCGATCAATCGACATCGGCTTTGGCAGCTCGCCGCCGACGCGGGCCTGATCGCGGCCGCGTGGTACCTGACCTTCCAGCTGCGCTTCGACTTCGACGTTCCGCCCTACTACGAGACGATGCTGCGCGAGACGATCCTGATCGTCGTCGCGATCAAGCTGGTCGTGTTCATTGCGTTCGGCTTCTACAACCGCTGGTGGCGGTACGTCTCGACGCGCGACATCTGGCGCGCGGCGGCGGGAGTGATCGTGGCCTCGGTCGTCGCCGTGATCGCGATCTATTTCGGCTATCCCGCGCCGAGGCTCCGGCTGCCGCGCGGTGTCGCACTCATCGACCCGCTGCTGCTGCTGGCGTTCGTCACCGGGACGCGGCTGCTCGCGCGGACGCTGATCGAGCGGCCGACCAGCGGCATCGTCGCTCGCGGCAAGGAGGTGATCGTCGTCGGCGCCGGCGATGCCGGCCAGCTCGTCCTCAAAGAGATGCAGCGCTCGAAGACGCTCGGTTATACGCCGATCGGCCTCGTCGACGACGACCCGCGTAAGAAGAACCTTCGAGTCCACGGCGTCCGTGTCCTCGGGCCGACGGACGATCTCCGCCACATCCTGCGAGACAACCGGCCGGACGAGCTCCTGATCGCCATCCCGTCCGCGTCGGGTGACGAGCGTCAGAAGGTCGTGGAGATCGCGCGCGACGAGGGCGTGCCGGTCAAGACGCTGCCCGGGCTGTACGAGCTGATCTCCGGTGACGTCGATCTCGCCGGCCAGATCCGTCCCGTGCAGGTCGAGGACGTTCTCGGCCGCGAGCCGGTCGAGGTCGATCTGCGCGACGTCGCGACCTACGTTCAGAGCAAGACGGTCGTCGTGACGGGTGCAGGCGGCTCGATCGGTGCGGAGCTCTGCCGCCAGCTCGCACGCGTCGACCCGGCCCGAATCGTGCTGGTCGACAGCTCGGAGACGGCGCTGTTCGAGATCGAGCGCGAGCTCGTCGACGAGCGCGAGTTCCCGGCGAGCATCCCCGTCCTCGCCGACGTCACCAACGAGGCCAAGATGCGGCACGTCTTCGAGCGCTACGAGCCGGCCGTCGTCTTCCACGCAGCTGCGTACAAGCACGTGCATTTGATGGAGGCGAACCCGATCGAGTCGGTGCGGACGAATGTGATCGGGACGAAGGTGGTGGCCGACATCGCCGCGGAGTTCGGGGCGGAGCGATTCGTGTTGATCTCGACCGACAAGGCGGCGAATCCAAAAAACGTGTACGGCCAGTGCAAGGCCGTCTGCGAGTGGCTGGTGGAGGCCTACGGGCATCGCACCGACGTGCCAACTCGGTACGTGGTCGTGCGCTTCGGCAACGTCCTCGGCTCGTCGGGGTCGGTCGTCCCGATCTTCCGCCGCCAGATCGAGCGGGGCGGTCCCGTGAAGGTCACCCACCCCGAAATGACGCGCTACTTCATGACGATTCCGGAGGCATCCTCGCTTGTGATCCAGGCCGGGGCGATCGGGGGCCGAGGCGAGGTCTACGTG
>JBKOXM010000113.1:0-3688 GCA_046724925.1 Actinomycetota bacterium
GTCCCGCAGCGCTTCGCCTGTCACGACCGGAGCCGCGGCTTCGACGATCGGAGCGAGCCTCAGCGTCGTCCCGTCCACGGCGACCTCGAGCTCCGTCAGGGCGCCGTGCCGAAGAGCACAGCGTGCGAAGTCGCGCAACGCGCTGCGCACGGCCTCCTCGTCGACAGAGACCGGACCACCAGAGCCGCTCACGTGCACGTCCCCGTCGGGCACCTGGGCGGCCGCGGCCCGGGCAAGGTCGAGGGTGTCGAGTGGTTGCAGGTTCGGCTCCCAACGGCCGCTCGCGATCCGGGCCGCCAGCGAGAGCGTGTCGAGGATCTCGCCCAGCTGCTGAGAAGCCGCATCGATCATCTCGACATACCGATCCGCCGGCGGCTCGAGCTCGACCGTGCGCTCGAGCGTGCGTGCGAACCCGTGCGCGGTTGCGAGTGGGGTGCGCAGATCGTGGCAGGCCAGAGAGACCAGACGGGCGAACGACGTATCCTGCTCAGAAGACATGAGCGACGCTCGGAACCTTCTCACAGACGACTTGCAGGCCTCTTTGCCCGAGGTTCAGCTCGGTTTGTCGCGCGCCGGCGTCACCGGAGTCGCGAAAGCGATCCGCCTGCGTTGGGGCGACAACGAGAAGCTGATCGCCGCCGAGATCGCCTGCACGGTCGATCTCGATTCCGCCCAGAAGGGCGTGCACATGTCGCGTTTTCCGGAACTATTCGAGGAGGCGATCGACGAGGTCGTGCTCGAGGAGGCGTTCCTGGTCGAGGAGCTTGCCGAGCACATCGCGCGGCACATCGTCGAGCGTCAGCGCGCCGGCCGAGCCGAGGTGACGATCTCGGCCCGCTACCCCCTCGAGCGCCGCACCCCCGTCACCGACCTCCCGACCCAGGAGATGGTCGGCCTGTTCGGAATTGCGGCAGCCTCTGACGTGGGCGTCAGGCGACTGGTGGGCGTGGAAGCGAACGGAATCAACGCGTGCCCGTGCGCCCAGGGACTTGTGCGGGCCAAGGCGACCGAACGTCTTGCAGAGGCGGGCTTCGAGAACCTCGACATCGAGCGGATCCTCGAGCTCGTGCCGCTCGCGACGCACAACCAGCGCGGACGAGGCACGCTGTTCGTTGGGACCGAGCAGCGCGTGAACGCCGAGCAACTCGTCACGATCGTCGAGCACTCGATGTCCGCACCGGTATACGAACTGCTCAAGAGGCCGGACGAGCTGTTCGTCGTCGAGCACGCGCACCTCCGGCCGCGATTCGTGGAGGACTCCGTGCGGATCGCCCTCGCCTCGACGCTCGAGACGTACGTCGACCTGGACGACGCCGACTTCATCCTCTCCCGCCAGGTCAACCTGGAGACGATCCACACGCACGACGTCCTCGCCGAGCGCTTCGGGACCGTGGGCGAGCTGCGCAGCGAGCTGGCCGGCCGTAGCGCGCAGCGTCATACCGAGCTGCGCGAGTGGCTCGCCGCCGGCTAAGCCGCGTTCGAACGCGTCAGCGACTCACCATCGCGCGGATGTGAACGCGGGGCTCGTGGCCTGAAAACAGCCGCCGGATGTTCGCGCGGTGGAGCAGGACGACTCCGACTGCCGCAACGGCGCAGAAGACGACCACCGGCCAGGGCTCACCGAGCATCACGGCAATGATCGGCGCCGCAGCCGCACCCGTGATCGACGCGACAGAGGCATAGCGCGTGATCAGGAAGACGACGATCCAAAGCCCGGCGCAGACGAGCCCGACGATCGGCGCGACCGCGAAGAACGCGCCGCCGGCGGTGGCGACCATCTTTCCGCCCTTCGCGAAGCGAAGGAAACTCGGCCGCCAGTGGCCGAGCATCGCGCCCCCACCTGCGAGCACCCCTGCGAGATCGCCTGCGACGAGCGTCGCGACGAGCGCAGGAACGAATCCCTTGGCGACGTCCAGAATCGCCACGGGCAAGCCGAAGCGCCACCCGTAGACGCGCCAGACGTTGGTCGCCCCGATGTTGCCGCTACCGAATCGGCGAATGTCCTTGCCGCGTGAGAAGCGTACGACCCAGTAGCCGAAGGGCAGCGAGCCGGTGAGGTAGCCGGCGAGCGCGAACAGCGCGTCCTCCATCGCGCTCCCTTACTTCGCGCTGATCTGGTACTTCGACACCCAGTCGTTGATCGTGTCCCAGTCCAGGTTGTCGAAGAAGGCGTCGATGTAGGAACCCCGGTCGGTCTGAAAGTCCATGAAGTACGCGTGCTCGTAGACGTCGAGCGCGACCAGCGGCGTGGCGTTCCAGACCGGATACGTGTTCTGCGTGTCGCCCGCGTAGTTGAAGAGCCTGCCCTCGTCCCAGTCGTAGGCTGTCCACGCCCATCCTCGGGCGGCCATTCCCGTCGCCTTGAGGTCGCCGCGCCAGCTTTCGCTCGAGCCGAAGTCGCGCTCGATCAGCCGCGCCATCAAGCCGTCGGGGTCGCCGCCGTCGCCGCCGAGATGCTCGAAGTAGATCTCGTGATTCTTGATCCCCCCGACCGCGAACGAGAGCTCGACCTTGAGCGCGCGAACCTCCGAATAGACCTGGTTGGCGGCGGTGAGATCGACGTCGGCGAGGCGCTTCAGGATCTCGTTCCGCTTCGCGACGTATCCCTCGTACAGCTTGTAGTGCGCCTCGATCGTGACGGCCGAGATGCGGTCGAGCTCCCGGAGTGCCGGCTTCAGCTCCCGGGGTGCGATCTCCTCGAACTGAAAGACAAGCGCCATCTCACTCCTCTCGTCTCCGCGGAAAGTGCGACGCGCTCACGCGACGCACTTTCCGCGGGTGAAAGCTCTCGGTCCGCGGGGAGCGAGCATAACGGCCAAGCAGGCGCCGGAGACGTCCCTTAATAGGCAGTGCAAGAGGAGTACCGTAAGCGGGAAGGCTTCTATTCCCCGCGGAAAGTGCATCGCACTTTCCGCGGATTAAGGAGGGACGATGCCGAACGAGGTTCCGCCGCTGCCGTATGACTACGGCGCGCTCGAGCCCCACATCGACGAGCAGACGATGCGCATCCACCACGACAAGCACCACCAGGCGTACGTGGACAAGGTGAACGCCGCACTCGAGGGGACCGAGTGGGCCGATCGGCCGATCGAGGAGGTCTTGCGCAACCTCGACGAACTACCGGGGGAGAAGCAGACGCCCGTTCGTAACAACGGCGGCGGGCACTACAACCACTCGCTCTTCTGGGAGATCATGAGCCCGGACGGAGGCGGCGAGCCGGAGGGAGCGCTCGCCGACGCGATCTCGGGCGCGTTCAGCGACTTCAACACGATGAAGCGGCAGGTCAACGAGGCCGGCGTCAACCAGTTCGGAAGCGGCTGGACCTGGCTGGTCGCCGACGGCGGCTCGCTGACCGTGACCTCCACCGCCAATCAGGACTCGCCGATCCTGGAGGGCAAGACGCCGATTCTCGGCATCGACGTCTGGGAGCACGCGTACTACCTCAAGTACCAGAACAAGCGCCCGGACTACCTCGCGGCGTGGTGGAACGTCGTCAACTGGGACGCGGTCGCTCGCCGCGTCGACGCGGCGCGCGGGGAGATCAAGCGCACGTACGCCGTCGGGAAAGCCGCCGGCGGCGCCTGCGGGTCGGCGACGACGAGGAAGTAGCCGCGGCGGAAGCCCTCGCACGCGTCCGAGCGCAGGACCCGGACGTGCGAAAGCCCCGTCGCACGGGCGCGTACCGCCT
>JBKOXM010000108.1:0-9779 GCA_046724925.1 Actinomycetota bacterium
TCATCGCCCAGTACGGCGAGCGTGGAGACGCCTTCTACCTCGTGATGCACGGGCGAGCGCGGGTGCTCGGACAGCGGCGCGCCCGCCAGTCGATCGGACCGGGGGGCTTTTTCGGAGAGATCGCAATGCTCGACGGCGGGCCGCGCACGGCCACCGTCTCCGCCGGGACGCAACTAGTCGCGCTCAAAATTCCGCAGCGTGCATTCTTGAAGGTGTTGGAGCAGGAGCCGAAGATCGCGGTGGCGGTGCTGCAAGAGCTCGCGACTCGCCTCCGGAAGCTCGACCGTGCAGGCGTCGTCTGAGTCCTAGCCGGCGCCGGCCGCTGCGATCTCCACGTCGTCGCCCTCGAACGAGCGGATCTTCTCCTTGAACCAAGCGGGGATCGGGCAGGCTTTTCGCTCCGCCAGGTCGACGAGCACGAGCGTTTGGGAGGCGGTCACCAGCAGGAGGTCGTCGTCGACGCGATAGGCCGCGAACTCGTAGGTGGCGCTCGTCCGGCCGATCCTCGCAAGGCGGACGAAGACCTCGATCTCGTCGTCGAAGACGGCAGGCGCGAGGTACTCGACGCTCAGCGCTCTCATCACGAACTCCACGTCGCGCGGCCGCGGATCGAGCATGACCAGATGACGGTGATACTCGACTCGGGCGAGGTCGAAGTAGGGGAGATAGCGGCCGTAGTACACGATCCCCTGCGCATCGGAGTCGGAGAAGCCGACCCGCGTGCGCGCGGAGTACTTGAACGGCGGTTTACGCTGGGTCAGCACGCCCGCCGCCGGCATCGGCGAAGCCTAACCGCGCGTTCGTTCGACGCGTCTGAGTCGTAGGAGGTCTTGGTGGGAACACGGAATGCGCTTCGGACGGCCACGCTGTGCGTCGTCGGAGCGTCGTGCCTCGCCTCCCTCGCATTGGCGGGCACGAACGCCGCTCCGGCGCCGAAGCCGGTCCTCCGCCATCTGGCGCACGCTCAGCGCACGGGGACGAGCAGCGATCTCGCCTTCTGGCACAACCTTGCGTTCGCGGGCGCCTATGACGGCTTCCGGATCTTCGATCTCAGTCGGCCGAGGAGCCCCCGGCTGCTCGCGGACATCCGGTGTCACGGGCCGCAGGGAGACGTGTCTGTCGCGGAGGCGGGCGACCGGCTGCTCCTCTTCGTGTCCGTCGACCGACCGCAGACGAGCCCCGACTGCGCGCAGAGCGAGGACACACCGCTCGTCAATGTCGACGGCACCAATTACGCGTCGCCCGGTTTCGAGGGCATCCGCGTCTTCGACGTCACCGATCCCCGCGCACCCCGGCATATTGCGGCAGTGCCGACCGCGTGTGGTTCACACACGAACACGGTCGTCCCCGATCCGGGCCGGGCCAGGGCGCTCCTGTACATCTCGTCGTTTCCAGTACTCCCGGGGCAGACCCCGCCCGGCTTCCCCGGCTTCCAGGGTCCGCGCTGTCAGGTCCCGCACGCCAAGATCTCGATCGTCGAGGTTCCGTTCGGCCGTCCCGACGCGGCGCGCGTCCTCAAGGAACAAGCGCTCGACCCCCGCACCCACCCGCATGGGCACGGCGCTGGCGACCCGATCGTTGGTTGTCACGACATCCAGGTCTATTGGAGCCCGCGGCCGAAGCTCGCCGCGGCAGCCTGCATGTCCGAAGGACAACTCTGGGACGTTTCCGATCCAGCCTCGCCTCGCACGGTTGGGCGAATCTCCCGCGTCGAGAACGGCGCCTTCGACTTCTGGCACTCCGCCGTCTTCACGTGGGACGGACGGTTCGTGCTCTTCGGCGACGAGTCACTGAGCCAGACGACGTGTGGCCGCGCGGAGCGTCGGGGCAACATCTGGATCTACCGGGTCGCTGCACCCGGCAGCGCGCTGCACCTCCTCGGCCGCTACTCCGTGCCGCGGAGGCAGGAGGGCTACTGCTCGATCCATCTCTTCAACGTGGTTCCGACGGGCACTCGCCGGTACCTCGCAGTGTCCGCGGCATATGCGGGCGGTACGAGCATCGTCGACTTCACGAAGCCGGGCGCACCGCGCGAGGTCGCGTTCTTCGACTCGCGGTCACCGCCCGCGAACACCTGGTCGGCCTATTGGTACAACGGCCTCGTCGTCGCGAACGACATCAACCGCGGCCTCGACGTCTTCAGGCTCACGGATCGTCGCGGGCACGTCCTCGGCACGCGCAGGTTCCAGTTGATGAACCCGCAGACGCAGCTCGTGCCGTAGCCCTTAGGCGCGAATCACATCGAGCACCTCGTCGCGCTTGCGCTCCATCAGCTCGTGCGAACGCGCCTCGAGGTTCAGCCGCAGAAGCGGCTCGGTGTTCGACGGGCGCACGTTCATGTGCCAATCGTCGGCGTCGACCGAGACACCGTCGAGATGGGACACCTTGCCTTCGCCTCCGAAACGCTCCTGCAGCTCTTCCAGCTTCGACGGCACGTCGGCGACAGGAGTGTTCAGCTCGCCGGTGATGAAGTAGAGGTCCCGGTAGGGCCGCAGGATCTCGGAGAGCTTCTCGCCTTTCCGCGAGATTAGCTCCAGCATGAGCAGGAACGGCACGACGCCGGAGTCCGCCTGCGAGAACTCGCGGAAGTAGTAGTGGCCTGAGACCTCGCCGCCGAAGGCGGCGTCGTCCTGCCGCATGCGGTGCTTGATGTACGCATGACCGACGCGGTTGACGAGCGGCACACCGCCTGCGCGCTCGATTGTCTCCGGCACCGCCCAGCTCGCCCGTACGTCGTAGATCACCTTCGCGCCGGGTTCCTTGGCGAGCACGTGCTCGGCCATCAGCGCGGTTGCGAAGTCACCCGGAACGAACTCGCCCGTGTCGTCGACGAAGAAACAACGGTCGGCGTCGCCGTCGAACGCCACCCCGAGGTCGGCGCGCTCCTCGAGCGTCTTGCGGACGATGAACTCGCGATTCTCGGGCAGCAGTGGGTTGGGCTCGTGGTTGGGGAAGGTCCCGTCCGGTTCGAAGTTGTCGGTGATCGCCTCGATCGGCAGCCGCTCCAGGATGGGCGGCAGCATCACGCCTGCCATGCCGTTCGCCGCGTCGATCACGACGCGCAGCGGCTTGATCGCGCCGACGTCGACGAACGACAGCACGCGCTCGATGTACTGAGGCCAGATGTCGTACTCCTCGACGTCTCCGCGGCGGTCGACCGCCCCTTGCGTGGCGTCCAACTGGAGCGCCTTGTCGCGCACTTCGAGCAGGCCTGAGTCGCCGCCGACGGGCAGCGCGCCTTGCCGGACGATCTTCATGCCCGTGTATTCCTTCGGGTTGTGCGAGGCGGTGACGGCGATTCCGCCGTCGAGGCCCAGCTCGCCGACCGCGAAATAGAGCATCTCGGTTCCGACCATTCCGAGGTCGAGCACGTCCGCCCCTCCGTCAGCCGCACCCTCGATCGCAGCCTTCGCCATCGACGGCGAGGAGACCCGCATGTCGCGTCCGATCGCGATCCGGCGCGGCTTGAAGTGCGCGACATAGGCCCGCGCAATCGCGTAGGCCCCTTCCTCATCGAGCTCGTCGTTGTAGATGCCGCGGACGTCGTAGGCCTTGAAGACTTTCGCGTCGAGCACGGCGCGATGCTATCCGGGGAGCATTCCGGACCGGAGGCGCGAGCTGTGGGGGACCGGCTGTCGCCTACGCCCGCGGCTCGCCGTCCTGCGACTGCCCGCCGCTGAACGGCGCCAGTTCTGCCGGCGCGCTCGTTGCCTCCGCCTGCTCAGTCCCGAATCCGAGCCGTTCGAGCCCGTCGAAGTCGGCCTTGTCGAAGCTCTGGATCACTTCGAGCTGGGCCCGCAGAGCGTCGATTTGACGAGCGGCGGCGGCGGCCTCATCGGGTGTTGCCAGCTCGCGCAGGGTCTGCGGCGTGGTCAAGTGAAACCGCGTGAAGGCCGTCTTGAGGCTGTGGCTCTCGAGGATCATCTTGAAGACGGCGAGGTTCGTCAGGTTCTTCTGCAGGTCGCGGACCGGCGTCGAGAAGAACGCGCCGACGAACTGAGCGAGGCTGAGTCCTCCAGTGATCGCCGGAAGCTTCCAGTCGATTCGGTCCGGCCAGATCACAGCGAGGACGGAGAGCACGAGCGTGAGCAGGAGGAACGTCCCTCCCCACCAGATCAGGAATCGGTTCGAGCGGTTGATCGTGTTGTAGACCTCGACCGCCCGGCGCTCGGTCAGCAGCAGATAATCCTGGAGCCGTTCGCTCTGATAGGCGAGGACGTTCTGCTGGTCTTGGAAGAACGACTGGTAGCGAGAGAAGCTGTCGCCCGCCACCACTTCCTCCTCGTCGTCGAGGTCGCCGGTCCCGCCGAGCAGGCGGACGAGGTCGTTGATCCCGTGGACCACCTCGACGGAGAGCACCTTCGCTGCGAAATCGAGCCCTGCGAGATGGCGCTCGAGCGTCGCGCTGGCCGTCAACGTGTCCGAGACCGCCAGGTTTTCCAGGTTGTAGCGCGTCCGTAAGCCGGTCAGGAGTGTCTTGACCTTGATATCGGTGTAGGCGCCGATGACGCAGACGTAGCAGCGTGCCCCCTCTCCGGTATCCGCGCCATCGTCGAGCTCGCGCGCGAGCTCATGGACGGCCTCGATTCTTGGATCCCGTCGGAGGATCTCGCGCATCCGCTCGAGGTCGGCGTCGGTTCCCTGGACGAGGACGTCGAGCACGTCCTCGAGCTGAGCGGCGCGGAACTTGCGCTGGCCGGCGGCGACGTCCGCGCGGGGCTTGAAGTCGAACATCGAATCGGAGTGGACGTGATAGATCCGGACGTCGCCGGCCTCGAAGTAGCGGGCCTGTTCGTCCTCCGGGGAACCTCCCGGATCAAAGTAGTTCTCGAGGCCGTCGATGTACTCGGCGCCCCAGCTCCCGGCCTCGCAGTGCGCGCCGTATCGGCGGCGCTCCGCGTCGTACGAGCCTCCCGGCTCGTGCCAATCCCGGATGTTGATCACGTGGAGCGGGGCCGATCCGTTCTCCGAGCGCATCCGCCTCCCGACCGTCATCTCCAGGAACCGCCCCAACGGGCCGTCCGCGAGCGCCTCCGCGTCGATCGTCCTGCGGCTCCCTGAGCCGAGCTCCAGGTCCAGGTTGCGCTTGCCGAGCAACATCGTCCTGACGATGTGGTCGGGTAGGAGCAGCCGCGATTGACGGTTCAGGAAGAGGTCGTTCTGCATGCACTGCGTCAGGAGGACGAAGCGCGGACGCTCGCGAGGACTGGCCTGCGGGTCGGTAGCCACACTCAGTTCTCGTCGAGTCCCAGTCGCTCCTCGCGGGCCTTCAGCAGTCCGCGCACGTCGCCGAGCGACCCACAGGTATCGCACTCGTAGAGCTTCGCCGTACCGTCGTCGCTTGCCGTCAGCAGAAACCTCCCGTTCGGGCTGAACTCGACCGAGTTGACGAAATCCGCATGCATCCGCAGGGCGGCGAGGAGCTTGCCTTCTCGCCAATCCCAGATCCGCGTCACACCGCCCACGCCTGCGGTGGCGACGAGTCGGCCATCCGGGTTGAACGCCGCGGCGACGATGGATTCGCCCTGGACGGGGAGTCGCTTAAAGACATGTCCGGTCTCCGTACTCCAGACAATGGCGATTCGATCATCTCCGGCGGTGACGAGGAACAGACCGTCGCTCGTGAAGGCTGGGCTGAAGACCGCGGCGCGGTGTCCGCGCAACGTGTGGGCGAGGATGTATTTGTCCGTCTGCGCCTTGCGCTTCCAGATCCGTGCTTGGCGATCGTCATTTCCGGTCGTCGCGATCAGGTCAGCCTTCGCGCTATAGGCGACGCCCGTAACGTCGCCGTCGTGAGCGGTCGAATCCGGATCCCCGGCAATCACGCTCAGCTCACTGCTTTGCACGCCGCTGCGCGCGCGCCAGATGTTCGCGAGTCCCCCAGCACCCGCGGTCACGACACGCTTCCCGTCCATGAACGCGGCTTCGAGCAGCGAATAGCCGTGGGCCGAAGACGCCCTTTTACGCAGCACGGTGTCCCAGATCACCGCCTCGTCGCCGCTTGTCGCAACGAGCAATTTGCCGTCCGGGCTGAAGTCGACGCTATTGACGGGTCTTTTCGCGCTGATTCCCCAGAGCCTCGCACCCGTGCCGGTGTCGCGAATGATTATTCGGCCGTCGGCGCCAGCTGTTGCGACGCGCTTTCCGTCAGGGCTGAACGTGGCGTCGAGAACCCATCCGTCGTGGCCCCGGAACTCGAGGCCCATGCGGGCCGCCCAAACCCGCACACTACCGTCGCTGCCCGCCGTGATGATGGAGCCGCCCCCCGCGCTGAACGACGCGGAGTTGACGACGCCCTTGTGCCCCGCGAGCGCGAAGAGCGGCGCCCCAGACCGCACCTCCCAGACTCGAGCGGTGCCGTCCCCGCTCGCAGTCACGAGCAGGTTCCCGTCTCTTCTAAATTCCGCGTCGTTGACCCAGTCGGTATGTCCGCGCATTTCGCTGATCTGCTTGCCCGTCCGAGCGTTCCAGACGTGCGCTACTTTCGCGGCGGTCGTCGCAACAAGCCTTCCATCTCGACTGAGGCTTGCGCTGAGGACGCCCCTGTTCTCGCGGAACGTCTGGATCTTCCGCTGTCTTTCGACGTCCCACAGGATGGCGATGCGTCCTCCAAAAGCGAGGATCCGCCGCCCGTTCGGGCTGAAGATGGCGCCGCTGAGAGGAGACTCGTCGCCTGTCAGCGTTTTCGGAAATTCCTCCTGCGATCGCGCACTTCCGACCACACGAGGATCGTTTGGAAGTCCTGGTTGTTCGAGATCCCAGACACGTGCTTGACCGTCGAAGCCGGCGGCGACGAAGCTCCGGGCGTCGGGGCTGAACCGGGCACGAACGGTCCCGGCTCGTTGCGATTCCCAGATGGGGCTTCTTTTGGCAGACTGCGTTTCCCAAAGGCGCAGCCGACCCGACGTGAGCGTTAGAACTCGGCGCCCATCGGCGCTGAGGTCCGCGTCTTCGAGCCCTCCACCCACCTGGCGGCTGAAGAGCGTTCGCCTCAGGTCGGCGTCGTAGACGCGTACGGTCCCGTCTCTGCTGGCGGTGAGCACGCGACCGCCGTCGCGGTCGTAGCTCGCTCGAGTGACGTTGTGGGGCAGCTCCACGATGCGCCGGACACGAGAGTCTGGGACTGCGAGCCGCAGAGCGTTCTCGGCTTCGGGACTCCCCTTGACATCGAGCGCCTTCGCCGCGAGCACTGCGCTCTCGTGGGGGTCGACATCGAGATTGGAGATGGCCTGCGCCACGAGTCTCTGCGAGCGGGCGACGCGACGCTCGTGGAGCGCCCAGAAGGCGAGCCCGGCGATCGCGGCTGCAACCACGAGCGATCCAAAGGCCAGGGCGCGGTACATCCGGGCCCTGCGCCGCTCGTGAGCCGCGCGCTCTTCGGCTTCGGCGCGACTGAGCTTCTGCATGAAGCGACCGCGCCAATCGAGCACAGCAGGGCCGAGCACATCGTGGAAGATCTCGTAGCGCGTCGCGGCCACCGCGCCCGCCGGGGGGGCGACTGGGCGTAGTACGCGGATGTCCCCTGACGACAGCTTCTCCAGCACCGGTTCGACCTCGGCCTGTTGCAGGCATGCGAAATCGGCGAGGTCGGCAGCCGCGTGGGCGATCTTCGTTCCCGACTTGGTGACGAGAAAGCGGAAGACGAGCGCAGCCACCTTTTGCTCCTCTGCAGAGAGCGCATCCATCGCCTCGTCCAGGCGGCTGCTGACGATCTGCTCGGCACCGCCCAGCCGGCGCAGCGTCTCCTCGCGGAGGACGCGCGAGCCGTTCGCTCGCTCTTCGTCCCAGAGGCGCCCGAGAACCAGCTGGAGGAACGGGGTCTCGACAGTCGGCCGTGCGCCGTCGACGGTCGTGCCGGGAGCCTCGCCGATGCCGAGCCGACCCGTGCGGACCTGCTCGAGCACCGCCTCGACGAGCTCGGGCTCGATCTCGACCTGCTGGTCCGGCGCGGCGCGCTTGTTGTACTCCGCGATCGGCAGCTCGATCGCCGCGCGGGCTGCGGTCTCGTCGAGATGGTCGATGCGCAGGTAGTTGTCGAAGAGCTGCGCGATCCGTCCTTTGAAACGGTCGAGCTTCGCGAGCGCGTCCTCGCGGATCGAGACCAGGAAGCCCACGCGGAGCTCGATTCGGTTGACCGCGCGGGGGAACTCGACGGCGAAGGTTCCTTCGCCGTCCTCGTCCGGGTAGTACAAGAAGTAGTCCTCGAACTGATCGAGGACGATCAAGATCTCGGCATCGGCCTGCTCGCTCCAATGCTCGAGCGCGCCCGTCAGGGTTGTTCCGTCAGGCGGCTCGACCAGGTTCGCCGCTCCCTTCAGCTCGGCCACCGCCTCGGCGACGGCCCACTTGATCCCTTCCACGGGGTCGTCGCGCCAGGATCGGAACACCACCAGGACGTGTTCGGGCGAGCCACGTTCGGCGAGGTTCTCGCGGGCCAGGGTCCTGAGGTCTCGAGCGACGCCTGCGAGCAGGACAGACGTCTTGCCAACACCGCTCGATCCGAAGAGGAGTGTCAGTCGCGAAGCCATGAGGTTCGCGGCGATGAGTTGCCGCTCCCGCTCGCGGCCGAAGAAGAAGTCCGCGTCCTCTTCGGTGTACGGAGCCAGACCCTTGTACGGGCTTTCCGGAAGTGGCCTCTGCGCCGTCGTCCGCTCGTCGAGCGCCGGCTGCGTCACGGCCCGACCCCTGCCCCGAGCGGCTCGAGGAGCTCCTTGTGCAGGCCCTGCACGTAATCGCTCAGGCCGACCTTGAGGATGTCGACGCCGCGCTTGTTCCAGAACTCCTGCTCGATCAGCTCGGGGTCGAGCTGGATCGCCCACGACTTGTACGTCAGTCGCTGCTCGCCCCAGATCCGGTGCAGGATCACGCGCAGGTTCCAGTCGCGCATGCTGTAGCCGAGGAAGAGGAAGTGGCTCTTTCGCAGCTTGGCCGCCAGCGTGACGGGGACGAGGTTCGAGATGTCGGTTCGGGTCAGTTAGTCGATGAAGTGGTCTTCGGTGATCACGTATCTGTCGCTGTCCGCATTAAGGCGGTCGATCGCGCCGTGGATCTTGAGGATCACGGTCCGCTCGTCGAGTGAGAGGCTGGTGTACTCGTTCGGCCGCTCGATCAGCTGTGGCTCGTCCTCCGGGGGCCAATGGAGGAACTTGCCGCGGTGGTCCCCCTCGGCGACGTACGAGACGAGGTCGTAGGCCTCGCCGGCGTCGCGGAACGCTCGCTCCAGCGCGTCGTCGTAGTTCGTGGTGACGATGAGCTGATAGCGGGGCGTGAGGCCTCGCTCTCGCAGGATCGCCGGCAACTCGGCGAGGAACTTGTGGAGGGTCGTGGGCGGGTAGTCAGCGTCGAAGAGTTGGTGCAGCTCTTCGTAAAGGGGCCCCGAGCCGGTGACGACCGCGACGTACTGGGACACCCGGACCAGATCCTGGAACTCCTCCGGCGGATACTCGAAGTACTCCGCGAGGAAGGAGGCGAGCTCGGCGCCGCTCGGAAGGTAGTCGCGTTGTTCCCGCTGCCACTCGACGTCCGGCGGGCGATCGCACAAGTTCACACCCGCGCCGAGGAGAGGGACGACGCGACCTTCCGCCATCCCTTTCACGACCGTCCGGTAGTGCGTGTCGAGCGAGTCGGCCATGGCTGGAACGTGCTGCGCTAGTTCCCCGCTCTGGCGATCGTGGCCGTGTACCGTCCGATACCGCTTCCGTCTTCCGGCGTGAAGATGTCGAGGTAGACGTAGGCGCCGCGCCGCCCGCCTTTGATCCGCACGACGTTCGAGGCCTCAC
>JBKOXM010000142.1:0-4072 GCA_046724925.1 Actinomycetota bacterium
GACGAGGGCGCGACCTGCAACCGCGTCCGCGATCGCCCTGATCGGCAGCTTCACGCCTGTGCTCGAGTGCACCCACGTCAGCGCGACCACGCGGGTGCGCGGCCCGATCGCGTCCGCGACCGCGGACACGATCTCATCCTCGGAGAGGAGTGCCGGCCGCCGGTAGAGCCGCACCCTGCGGACGGTCGCGCCTGTGCGTTCGGCGCTCAGCCGCAGTGACTCGTGCGTGGCGTAGAAGTCGTGCTCGGTCGTGAGGATCTCGTCGCCTTCGGCGAGCCGGAGCCCTCCGTAGAGGAGGCCGAGCCCCATCGTCGTCGAGTCGGTGAGGGCGATCTCGTCGGGGGCCGCGCCGAGATGCCGCGCCGCCTCGTTGCGAGTGGCGGCATTCAGGCTCCGCTCCCGCTCGTGCAGGTACTCGACCGGGTTTGCGTCCAGCCCGCGGCGGTGCCGCGCCAGCGCGGCGCGGACTTGAGCCGGATGAGCGGCGAGGACGAAGGCGCCGAAGTGCACAAGCCGGCGATCGAGTGGGAACTGCCTCCTGACCGACTCCCAGCTGCGCGGGTCGAAGGCAGCCGCAGCCTCGTCTGAGTCCGTTGCGCACGCGGGCAGCGCCGCTGCGCCGGCGGCGACACCGGCACGGACGAGCAAATCGCGCCTCGTCAGCGGCGGCACGGGCTCTCGCGCATCGCATTCAGGATAGGCACTTCGTCCGAGCTCTCGCCGCTAGGCTCGCCCGATGCGGTTCCAGCACGTGCTCGTCGTCGGGGCCGGGCAGATGGGCGGCGGGATCACCCAGGTCGTAGCCGCCTCGGGCTGCCGGGTGTCACTCCACGACGCCATCCCAGGGGCGACGGAGCGTGCGCTCGCAACCATGCGGACGAGCCTCGAAAAGCTTGCCGAAAAGGGCGGCCCGGACCCGTCCGACGTCCTCGGCAGAGTCGAACCGACCGACGGCCTGGTCCCCGCCGACCTGATGGTGGAAGCGGTCATCGAAGAGGCCGCGGTGAAGGAGGAGGTCTTTCGCCGCGCCGATGAGATCCTGCCGCCCGAGTCGATCCTCGCCTCCAACACGTCGTCGATCCCGATCTCGTCGCTCGCCGCCGTCACGACGAGGCCGCACAAGGTCATCGGAATGCATTTCTTCAACCCCGTACCCGTGCTGAAGCTCGTCGAGGTGGTGCGTGGACGCGAGACCTCGGACGAGACCGCGGCCGCGATCACGGCGTTTGCCGAGGAGCTCGGGAAGGTTCCGGCGGAGGCCAACGACTTTCCCGGCTTCGTCTCCAACCGGATCCTGATGCCGTTCATCAACGAGGCGGTCTGGGCGTTGCACGACGGCGTCGCGGAAGCGGAGGCGATCGACACGATCGCGAAGCTCGGCTTCAACCATCCGCTGGGCCCGCTCGCGCTCGCCGACCTCATCGGCCTCGATACGTGCGTGGCGATCATGGAGGTACTCGAGCGCGGCCTGGACGACGAGCGCTTCGCGCCCTGCCCATTGCTACGTGAACACGTGGAGCGAGGCGATCTGGGACGCAAAGCCGGCCGCGGGTTCTTCGTCTACAGCTAAAGGGCAGGCCGAGCGCGGCCGACAAAGCTCTAGAACCGACGAAGGGAGGACCGGAGGTTGCGGCTCCTTCTGGTAGACGACGACGCACACCTGCGCGACCTGCTGAAGACCACGTTCGAGGTCTTCGACATCGAGGTCGCGGAAGCGGCGAACGCGATCGAGGCCCTCGAGCGGATCCGCGAGGCTCGGCCCGACGTCCTCGTCCTCGACGTGATGATGCCCGGCAAGGACGGGATCGAGTTCTGCCGCGACCTGAAGTCCGACGAGTCCACCCGCGAGATCGGCGTCGTGCTGCTGTCCGGGTCGGACAGTGCGTCACGCGGGCCCGCTAGTGCGGCCGGCGCCGACGCGTACGTGCCCAAGCCCTTCTCGCCGCTCGAGCTGCTGGCCGTCGTCGAGCGGCTCGCCGGCGGTCTGTACGGGGTTCCCTTCAGGGCGGCGAAGAAGCAAGGCGCCGAGGAGCAGTTGATCCTGTACGCGCGCGACCTCCGGCACTTGCTCGAGGTCGAGCGGGCGCAGCGTACGCTCGTCCAGGATGCCTACCGCGAGACGGTTGCTGCGCTCGCGAGCGCACTCGAATCGAAGGACACGGGCACGCGTGCGCACTCGCAGCGTGTTCAGAGGTACGCGCTCGCACTTGCCCGTGCTATCGACCCCCACCTCGCCGAGGATCCCGGCGCGGAGTACGGCTTCCTTCTCCACGACGTAGGGAAGATTGGAATTCCGGACTCGATCCTGCGCAAGCCCGGTCCTCTGGACGAGGACGAGTGGGCCTTGATGCAGAGGCACACGCTGTTCGGAGAACAGATGCTGAGCGGGGTCGCGCTTCTCCGCGGGGAGGGACTGCGCGTGGTGCGGTCGCACCACGAGCGCTGGGACGGCGGCGGCTACCCGGACCAGCTCGCGCACGAGGAGATCCCGCTCGGCGCCCGGATCTTCGCCGTCGCCGATGCGCTCGACGCGATGACGACGGATCGGCCCTACCGGAAGGCGGGACACTGGAAGGACGCGCAGGCCGAGATCGTGTCTGAGCGCGGCAGCCAGTTCGACCCCAGGGTCGTGGACGCTTTTCGAGAGCGCGAGGACGAGCTGCGGGCGATTCACCGCGAGTTCCTGGCCGCATAGCGGCGGTTAACCTCCGCCCGATGGAGTTCGAGCTCAGCGCCGACCAGCGCGAGATCCAGGCGCTCACGCGCGAGCTCGCCGAGAACGAGATCGAGCCTCACGCCGCCGAGTGGGATCGCGAGCACACGTTCCCGACGGAGCTGTACGGCAAGCTCGCCGAGCTCGGTCTAATGGGCGTTTGCATCCCCGAGGAGTACGGGGGCGCGGGCGCGGACTTCCTCTCGTACATCCTGGTCCTCGAGGAGCTTTCCCGTGCCGACGCGGGTGTGGGGGTCACGGTCGCGGTCCACACGAGCGCCGCCACCCTGCCGGTTCTGACCTTCGGCACCGACGAGCAGCGGAGCCGGTTCGTCCCGCCGCTCGCGCGCGGTGAGGTCCTCGGCGCCTTCGCGTTGACGGAGCCCGAGGCGGGGTCGGACGCCGGCTCGCTGCGAACGGCCGCCGAGCCGACGAACGCGGGCTGGCGCATCTCGGGGGCGAAACAGTGGATCACGAACGGCGCCCACGCCGGCACGGTCCTGCTGTTCGCGCGCACCGACCGAACGACGCCTGGTCCGAAGGGCGTGTCCGCGTTCATCCTCGACCGGGAGCACGTTCGCGTCACGCGTGAAGAAGAGAAGCTCGGCCTCAACTCGTCCTCCACCGTCGACCTCGTGATCGACGGCGCAGAGGTTGGCCCGGACCGCATACTCCACGAGGAGGGGAAGGGGTTCACGGTCGCGATGGCGACGCTGGACGGCGGGCGAATCGGCATCGCCGCGCAGGCGCTCGGCATCGCGCAAGCCGCCTACGACGCCGCGAGGTCGTACGCGCTCGAGCGCAAGCAGTTCGGGAAGCGGATCGGCGAGTTCCAGGCGATCCAGTGGAAGCTCGCTGACATGGCGACTGAGATCGATGCGGCTCGCTTGCTCGTCTACCGCGCCGCGTGGCTCAAGCAGGAGGGCAGGCCGCATACCGAGGAGGGCGCGAAGGCGAAGCTCTTCGCCTCGGAGATGGCGCGCCGCCAGACCGGCGAGGCGATCCAGGTTCTCGGCGGCTACGGGTACACGAAGGAGTTCCCCGTCGAGCGCTATTACCGGGACGCGAAGATCACCGAGATCTACGAGGGGACGAGCGAGATTCAGCGGCTCGTGATCGCGCGGTCGATCCTGGGCTTGGAGCCGACCAGAGTTGGAGATCGTCGCGCCTGACCGGCACGACGAGCCTCTTCGCCTCCAACCGCTCCAGCGTCGACAGCGTCTCCCGCTTCCGGAGCTTGAGCGCGGCGCCGAGATCGGCGGTGGACACGTCGCCCGCTGCGCGGACGACCGCCGTCGCGAGCGCGTCGATCGCGTCCTCGCGCGGCGGCAGGCGGCGCAGCTTCGCCTTCCACCTGCG
>JBKOXM010000046.1:0-5729 GCA_046724925.1 Actinomycetota bacterium
GCACAAGGACGCACCCCCTCCGCCGCGATTCCAGACAGCAGCTCTGGCCAGCGTGGTCACCGGACGGGCGGCGCATCGCGTTCTGGCGCGGCCGCTGGGACGGCGGCTCGTTGCAGGGCGCGATTTACGTGATCAACCGCGACGGAACGGGTCTGAGGCGTGTCGCCGCGCTCCGCAATCCCTACGGCAGTGCTTCCTGGTCACCCGACGGAGGTCGGCTGACGTTCGCGCGCGGCTACGACGTCTGGGTTGTGAGCGCGGACGGTTCAAACGCGCGGCGATTGACACGCTGGCGGCATCTCATCGCGTACTACGAACCTGCGTGGTCGCCGGACGGCCGCCGGATCGTCTTCCGCGGGGATCGTGGCATCTTCGTCATGCCGGCAGCCGGCGGGCGTCCGCGGCTGATCACACGAAGTCCGAACGAGCTGATGCAAGACACCGGCCCGCAGTGGTCGCCCAATGGCCGGCGAATCGCATTCGCCGGCTATCGCGGCGACGCTCGCGTGTCGCGCATTTACGTCGTCGCCGCGAACGGGCGCGGTTTGCACCGCGTAACGCGGCATCCGTAACGCGACGTCGCGGAACGTCAAGCCCGCGGCCGGTGTAGAGCGTCCAGACGCGGACCTCGAAAGGAGCAGTCATGAAGCGGTTGATTTTCGTTCTCGGCCTCGTAGCGCTCGCGCTGCCCACCGCCGCGCTCGCCAAGGGGGCGTCCGAGGCAGCTGTGACCGGCCCGGGCCTCGACAAGGCGATCGTGATCACCGGCGGTGAGGACGTGGGAACGCCGCTCGGCGACCTGGCTATTGAAACCGGCTTCTATCCCGCCGTCTTCGGCCAGACACCGGATCCGATGCTGGCCGGCCGGCCGGGGGGCAAGCTGGGCCCGAAGTACCGGATCACGTGGACGATGCCCGGCCCGAACAACGAGACCGACCTGATACGCCAGGACGTGTATCCGTACGCCAAGCCCTATCCGGTGACCTACATGCGGCCTGGGCAGCGTTTCTTCACGACGGAGCGAACGCGCGGCGGCTGGTACCAGTCCACGGTCGAGCTCAAGCGCAGGCTGGTCACTGCAGGCCTCCCGCCCGCTGGCTCTTCCGGATCGTCCTCCGGACGAGACTGGACCGCTCCGGTCAGTCTCGGCGTGATTGCGACGGCGCTGCTCGTGCTGCTCGCCGCCGGCCTCGTACTCCGCCGCCGGACGCACCCAGCACCCGCGGCCTGAGCGCATCGTTCGGCGTCCTCACCCCGCGTAGGATCCGCGGGGTGGGGGCGCTCGACCCGATCGACCTGAACCACCAAGGCGCCGAACGGGTCATCGGCGTGTACCTGCTGGAGACCGACGACGGTCTCGCCCTCTTCGACTGCGGTCCGGCCAGCGCCGTCGAGTCGCTCAAGCGAGGCCTGCACGAGCGCGGGCTCGCGCTCACCGAGCTCCGCCACCTGCTGCTCAGCCACATCCATCTCGACCACGCCGGCGCAGCGGGAGTGCTGGTGCGCGAGCATCCCGGCCTGCAGGTGCACGTTTCGGAGATCGGGGCGCCGCACCTCGTCGACCCAAGCCGGCTCGAGGCGAGCGCGCGCCGGCTGTACGGGGATACGTTCGACTCCCTTTGGGGCGAGCTCGCCCCGGTGCCGGCCGAGAACGTGCACGCGGTCGGCGACCGGGTCGTTGGGCTCGAATGCTTTCCCACTCCCGGCCACGCGTCCCATCACGTCTGCTACGTCCAGGAGAGCACGCTCTATGCCGGCGACGCCGCGGGCGTGCGAATCCAGCCTTCGCGCCACATCCTTCCGGTCGCGCCGCCCCCAGACGTCGACCTGGACGCGTGGCATCACACGCTCGACGAGATCGAACGGCGGCCGGTCGAGCGGCTTGCGCTGATCCACTTCGGCGTGGTCACCGAACCGCGCGACCATCTCCGCCGGATGCGCCGCGACCTGATGGTGTGGGCCGAGCGTGTCCGGGCCGGTGCCGACGAGGACGAGTTCGTGGAAGCCGCGCGCCGCGACCTCGAGGAGGCCGAGGGAGAGGACGAGGCCGATCGCTGGGAGCTGGCGGCCCCGTTCTGGCAGTCGTACGCCGGGCTCAAGCGGTACTGGGACAAGCGCCTCGCCGCTTGAGCGATCCCATCGTTTCCGAGACCGGCAGGTTAGGTGCGCTGGCAGAGCGCCAGTTCCGGCTGCTGTTCCTTGCACGGACGACCTCGCTCCTCGGCTCAGCGATCGCGCCGATCGCGCTGGCCTTCGCGATCCTCGACGATCTCGACGGGTCGCCGACGGCGCTGGGGCTCGTGCTCGCGGCGTCATGGATTCCGCAGGTCGTGCTGATGCTGATCGGCGGAGTGTTCGCCGATCGGCTGCGGCGCGACCTGTTGCTCGTCGGAACCGACCTCGTGATGACGGGAACGCAGGCCGCCGTCGCCCTGCTCCTGCTCACCGAGCGTGCTGAGATCTGGCACCTCGCGGCCTTGCAAGCGGTCCGTGGTGTCGCCAACGCGTTCTTCTGGCCCGCTTCGGCGGGAATCGTCCCCGAGACGGTCAGCCCGCCTCGCTTGCAGCAGGCCAACGCCCTGCTCGGCCTTTCGACTGCAGGCGTCACCGTGCTTGGGGGCGCTCTGGGTGGCGCGCTCGTCGCCGCGCTCGGCCCCGGTCTCGCCTTCGCGATCGACGCGGTCACGTATCTGGGCAGCGCCGCGTTCCTGTTGCGGATTCGGTTGCCGACGGCTGCGGTCGCCGCCTCCCGCGGGCTCCTGGGCGAGCTTCGAGAAGGATGGACGGAGTTCTGGTCGCGCACCTGGCTCTGGTCGATCGTGATCGGGGCGGCCCTGGCCAACATGGCGATGCAGGCCGGTCACACCGTACTCGGGCCCGTCGTGGCGAAGGAACACTTGGGCGGCGCCGCGGCCTGGGGCGCAATCGTCGCGTCCGAGAGCGTCGGCCTCGTGCTCGGCGGGCTCCTCGTGCTGCGCTTCCAGCCGCAGCGCCTCCTGCTCGTCGGCTGTATCGGGTTGATCGGAATCGTCCCGATGCTTGCTGCACTCGCGCTGCCGGCGCACCTGCTCGTGATCATGGCCGCGACGCTGGCAGCGGGCATCGGGCTCGAGGTCTTCAACGTCCTCTGGCAGACGACGATGCAGCAGCAGATCCCGCGCGACCGCCTCTCGCGCGTGAGCGCCTATGACGCGCTTGGATCGTTCGTCTTCATCCCGATCGGATTGACGCTCGCCGGCCCGCTGGCGGACGCGATCGGGGTGTCCGAGACGATCTGGCTGAGCGCAGCGGTCAACGTCGCAGTCGTGGCCTTCGTGCTCAGCTTCGGCGACGTCCGCAGGCTGCGCCGCACCGACGCGCCGACCTACGTCGTCCTCACCGAGGAGGTCGCGTGAGCATCCCCGACGACGTTCGCGCGCAACTCGACGAGCTCGTGTCGGGAATCGCGGAGGTGCTCGGCGACGACCTGGTCGGCGTCTACCTCCACGGCTCGCTGGCGCTCGGCTGCTTCAACCCGCAGCAAAGCGATGTCGATGTGATCGTCCTGCTGGCGCGGCGCACGACCGAGGAGGAGCGAGAAGCACTCGCACCGGTTCTCCTCCGCTGTTCCGGTTCCATGGAACGGCCACGGCGGCCGCCTTACCCGCTCGAATTCGATGCGCTGGTGCGCGACGACCTGAAGACGTGGCGGTACCCCACTCGCTTTCACCTTCATTGGGGCGAGAGACGACGTGGCGAGCTCGAATCCGGCATCTGGCTTCTGGATTTTGACGGCACCGATCTCGCGGCTCACATCACCCTGCTTCACCTCGCCGGGGTTGCGCTGGCCGGCCCGCCGCCGCGTGAGGTCTTTCCTGACGTTCCTCGCGGGGACTTCGTCGATTCGCTGCTCGGTGATCTCGATTGGTCCCGAGAGCAGGACCGGAAGCTCTACTCGGTCCTGAGCGCCTCGCGGATCTGGGCGACGCTCCTGGAAGGCGGGCTGCAGTCGAAGGCGACCGGCGCAGAGTGGGCGCTCCAGCGTGCACCCGCGGAGTTTCGTCCGCTCATTGCATCGGCCTTGGCTGTGTACCGGGGCGAACTGGGCGACGCGGAGCTGGACGTGGACGAGGCCAACGCCTACGTCGACTTCGTCCGCGCGCAGCTCACCGACGCCTGAGCGAGCAACCGTTCGGATTTGACAGGTTGGGAGCCGATCGGCATTGTCCACCAAGCCCGTCGACATCATCGAAAGATAGGATCTCGCAATCATGCGCATAAAGATCGCCGTAGCGGTGACACTCGTCGTCACGGCCGCGTTCCTGGCGCTCGTGGCAGGCCGAGAGACCGGGGCGTCGGCCGCCACCTCCGCTTCGAAGATCACGCTGGTGGCCTACTCCACCCCCCGTGAGGCGTACGCGAAGATCGTGCCCGCCTTCCAGGCGACGGCTGCCGGCCGCGACGTCGACGTCGAGCAGTCGTACGGCGCTTCCGGCGAACAGACGCGCGCCATCATTGCCGGCCTTCGCGCCGACGTGGTTCACCTCTCGCTCGAGCCGGACGTGACCTCCCTCGTCCAGGCCAAGCTCGTCTCTCCGAGCTGGAAGAACGAGCCGTACGGCGGGACGATCACGCGCTCGATCGTCGTGTTCGCCGTCCGCCCGGGCAACCCGAAGAAGATCAAGGACTGGGGCGATCTGATCAAGCCGGGCGTCGACGTCGTCACGCCGAACCCGTTCACCTCCGGCGGGGCACGCTGGAACGTCATGGCGGCGTACGGCGCGCAGCGCAAGAAGGGGAGGTCGCACGCGCAGGCCGTCGGCTATCTCCGCTCGTTGTTCCGCCACGTGGTCTCGCTCGACAAGAGCGCCCGCGAATCGCTTCAGACCTTCCTGGCGGGTCGCGGCGACGTGATGCTCGCCTACGAGAACGAGGCGCGATTCGCCCGCAGTAAGGGACAGCCGCTCGAGTACGTGATTCCTCGAGCCTCGATTCGCATCGACAATCCGGTCGCCGTCCTTCGCAACGCGCGCAACCCCGTGAAGGCGAGGGCTTTTGTCCGCTTCCTGCGCACTCGAACGGCGCAGAGGATCTACGCGCAGAACGGCTATCGCCCGGTGCTACGGAGCGCGCTCAAGGGCTTTTCGTTTCCGGTGCGGCCGCAGATGTTCTCGATCGGCTGGCTCGGCGGCTGGGCGAAGATCGAGAAGCGCTTCTTCGACCCGCGGCGCGGGATCATGGTCCCGATCGTGGCTCAGGCCGGGGGCTAGTTGGAAGCTCGAGCCGCGGCGTTACCGCGTGCGGTGCCCGGCCTTCGGCCGGGGATTGCGCTTACTCAGGGGATCGTCACCGGCTATCTCACGCTCATCGTTCTCCTGCCGCTCGCGGCACTCCTGTGGCAGTCGAGGCAGGACGGACGGACGGGTTTCTGGGACGCAGTCTCGAATCCGCAGGCGGTTGCCGCGCTGAGGCTGACGCTCGGGCTCGCGGCCGCCGTCGCAATTATCAATGCGGTGATGGGGACGATCATCGGCTGGCTGCTCGCCCGCGACCGCTTCCGCGGCCAGTCCTTCGTCAACGCTCTGGTCGACCTCCCGTTCGCCCTGCCGACGATCGTCGCCGGGCTCGTGCTGCTCACGCTCTACGGGCCGCACGGGCCGACCGGAATCAACGTCGCCTTCAGTCGCTGGGGCCTGATTGTGGCGCTGCTGTTCGTGACGCTGCCGTTCGTCATCCGCACGGTGCAGCCT
>JBKOXM010000047.1:0-3044 GCA_046724925.1 Actinomycetota bacterium
CTCCAGGATCGCAACGCGATGCTGCTGAACGCCGTCTCGTCGCTCGCGGTCGTCCTGATTCTGATCGACATGATCTACAAGCCGGGGGCCTGAGCATGCTCGCGGCGATCCGCCCTGACAGCTGGAACTTCCCTCTGCTGATCCACGTCTTCGGAGCGATGGTGCTCGTCGGGGGGCTCACCGCGGCGGTGGTCGCCCTCCTGCTGGCCTGGAATCGGGAGACGGCGACCTATGTGAGATTTGGATGGAAGTCACTGCTCTTCGTCGCGATCCCCGGCTGGCTGGTGATGCGCGGCGGCGCTCAGTGGATCTACTCCCGCGAGGGCTTCAGCCGCAGCAACGAGCCCGACTGGATCGTGATCGGGTACTCGGTCGCCGACATCGGCTTGCCGATGTTCGTCATCCTGCTCGTCGTCACCGGGCTGGCGGTTCGCAAGGCCCGAACCGCCGAGGGCCCCACGACCAT
Organism: Actinomycetota bacterium; assembly: GCA_046724925.1. Classification (GTDB taxonomy): domain Bacteria; phylum Actinomycetota; class Thermoleophilia; order Gaiellales; family Gaiellaceae; genus JBKOXM01. The sequence goes on from JBKOXM010000047.1 coordinate 467, forward strand.
CAGCCGGGTCGCCGGCGTTCTCAGCGCTCTCGTGCTCATCGCCTACCTCGTTGCGACGTGGGCGATGACCGCCAAGCCGGGTTAACAAAGTCCTTACCTGCTGAGCGGGATTTTCCTTTCAGACAAGGAATATCGTCGGCAGCGTGAGTGCATTCGCCTACGATCTGAGCCGCACGACCGGCTACCTCGTAGCCGACTCCCGTGGGCGTGTCGTGGGCAAGGTGGAGTGCCCGATGTACGGCACAACACCGGACGTTCCTGACGCTGTCTCCGTTCGTAAGGGCTTCTTCACGCGCCGCCGGCGGCTTGTCCCCGCAGAGGCGATCGATCAGATCGACCGCACCAGCGGCGTGATCGGCCTTCGCGTCGAGCGCGAAGCGATCCGCTCCTTCCTCTAGACGTATCCGAGCTCCCGTAGTAGGCCGCCGGCCTCGGCTTTTACGTCCGCGACCTGCTGGGCCGTGAGCTGCTCGCGGAAGAGGCCGACGGACGACGCATCTGCAGCGGCGAGTGTGTGTTCCAGCGAGAGTCGCGGAACCTCGAGCCGCTCGGCCAGTTCGCCAGCAACCTCATCCGGCTCTGCGACAAGCCGCTCGTACCGGAGCTCGTACGCGAGACCAGAGGCGCGCGCCGCCTCGACGTAGCGACGCCAAACCCACGCAGCTCGCCGCGCCTCGCTCGCCGTCTCGAACTCCTGCTCACGGCCGTGCTCGACCCAAAAGCGTGCGCGGGCGCCAAAAGCCAGCTTCGCATCGTCCCGTCGGTCGGGTTCCGCGGCTAGCCATTCCCGCTCGAGGAGGGAGCGCACGACGTCTCGGCCGTCACGGACGAGGTGGATGACGACCGCAGTCGGGAACGCAGCGCGGAGTGCCGGCACGAGGAAGGCATTCTCCGGCGTGTGCTCCACGAGTCTGCGCTCGCCGACGAGCCCCAGCCGCCGGACGACCGTGAAGGTCCGGCGGATGCGCTCACCCGCCTCCGCGGGCGAAAGGGCTGCCAGCGCGGGGACGGCAGCCTTGAGGGGATTGACCTCGCCGGCGTCAAGGAAGCCGGGGAGCGAGCCGATCGCGCCGCCGAGGAAGGTCGTCCCCGAGCGCGGGCTTCCGACGACGAAGGCGAGGCGCTCGTCGTGCGACTCGAGTAGACGACGAGGCGAGACGCCGCCCCGAGCAAGAAGGCGGCGAGTCGCTCGTGCGTAGAGGTCAGGAGAGTCGAGCAACAGGGAGCGCAGGGACACGGCGCCGGAGCCTACCGGCGGCTTAGCGACGCTCTGGGGTCTTACTTGGTCAGGCCTTCGCCGGCGGCTTGCCGTGCTTGGCGCAGGCGGGGTCCCAGCCGTGACGTGTGCAGCTGCAGCTCATGCTCCGAGTCTCCCTCCCGTCCCGGACGGAGAGAGATCCGGAGCCACCCTGCCGGCTTGCGGAATTTTCACGCCTTCTCGTCCGAAAACGTGCAGCGTTTTCGGACGGCTTAACGACCACGAGCTGCGAAGTCGCGCAGCTCGCGGTCGGCCGTCAGATTCGGCCCCGCGCCGCAGGCAGCGAGACCGTGAGTTGGATTCTCCTACTCTCAGCGCCTCGGGGCAAGCCGCCCGCCTGGGCGCCAGCATGTGGGCGGCTAGAGCACCGGCAGGTACTTCTCCAGCTCCCACTCGGTCAGCTGCACGCGGTAGTCGTCCCACTCCTTCCGCTTCAGCTCGACGTAGCGATCGAAGATGTGCGGGCCGAGGGCCTTGCGCGCAACGTCGGACTCGGCGAGCTCGTCGATCGCCTCACCCAGCGTCTCCGGCAACGAGACGATGCCGCGCTCGCGACGCTGCTCGGCCGTGAGGTGGTACAGGTTCGTCTCCATCGGCTCGGGAAGCTCGTAGCCCTGCTCGATGCCCTCGAGACCCGCATGCAGGAGAGCCGCGAACGTGAGGTAGGGGTTGCAGGCCGGATCGGGGCAGCGGATCTCCGCGCGCGTCGCCTGCTCGGCACCGGGCTTGTAGACCGGGATTCGGATCAATGCGGAGCGGTTCCGCCGCGACCAGGCGACGTACACCGGCGCCTCGTATCCGGGCACGAGCCGCTTGTAGGAGTTGATCCACTGGGCGAACACCGCCGCGATCTCGCGGGCGTGGTGAAGCTGGCCGGCGATGAAGGCCTTCCCCGTCTCGGAGAGGTGCCACTCGTCGTCGGCGTCGAAGAAGGCGTTCCGGCCGTCGGAGAAGAGGGACTGATGCGTGTGCATCCCGGAGCCGTTCTCGCCGAAGATCGGCTTCGGCATGAAGGTCGCGTGATAGCCGGCCTTCTTCGCGATCTCCTTCACGATCAGCCGGTAGGTCACGGTGTGGTCGGCCATCGTCAGCGCCGGCGCGTAGCGCATGTCGATCTCGTGCTGCGAGGGGCCGACCTCGTGGTGGACGTACTCGATCGGGATCCCGACGGACTCCAGCGCGCGCACGGTCTCCTGGCGCAGCTCGCTCGCGGCGTCCATCGTCGTCATCGCGAAGTAGCCGCCTTCATCGAGCGTCTCGGTGCCTGTCTCTTATACACATCTCCGAGCCCACGAGACCTCGTAGGCAATCTCGTTTTCC
>JBKOXM010000167.1:0-5112 GCA_046724925.1 Actinomycetota bacterium
GTCGTAGATGACGGCCGCGTCTGCTCCGCGCTCGTCCGTCGCGAGGAAGTCGACGATCGAGTGTCCGCCGACCTCCTCCTCGCCGTCGCAGACCACGCGCACGTTGACCGGAAGCGCGTTCTCATGAGCGAGCTCGCGGGCGGCCTTGAGCAGAAGGAAGAGCTGGCCTTTGTCGTCCGCGACCCCGCGGGCGACGAGCCAGCCGTCGCGGACGGTCGGCTCGAACGGCGAGCTCTCCCAGAGCTCGACCGGATCGGGCGGCTGGACGTCGAAATGGCCGTAGACGAGCACGGTCGGTGCCGTGTCGGCTCCGCTGGACGCGCGGATCTCTCCGACGACGAGCGGGCGCTCTCCGTACTGCACGAGCTCGGCCGCTCCCCCTGCCGCTCGTACGTACTCGGCCACCCACTCTGCAGCGCGCTCGACATCTGCGGAGTGCGCCGGATCGGCGCTCAGGCTCGGAATTCGGAGGAGCTCCGACACCTCGGCGATGAGTGCATCCGCGCCCATGGCGGGCTGACTCTAGCGTCGCGCCGCTGCCGCCGAGACTAGGAGGAAACGACGAAGCAGGCGTCGTGCGACGAGCGTGCAACCCGAATGGGGCGTCCGACCCGACCCGCTCGATCTGCGACGCAGAGCGTTCCCTGGGAGAGCGAGGGAGTCAGGACGAGGTTGATCCCGAGCCGGACGGCGTAGGCCTGCACGTTGAACGATCCCGTCGGGATCGTGGTCCGGCGTTGGCGCGCGCCGGCCGGGAGCGCGTGGACGTCGAGCGTGCCGTCGTCGCCGCTCGTCACGTAGGCACGGGCGCCGATGAACGTGACGTGCTGCGGGGGGGCGCCCGTTGGTCGTTGATAGAGCAGCTCGTGGCTGCGCGCGTCGTAGACGCCGAACGTCTTACGGTCGCCGGAGGTGACCCAGACCCGCCGCCCGGTCGGCGTGAAGGCGACGTCGTGGGCGAGATACGGCGGCCTGATGGTGCGGAGGAGCCGTGGGCGAGCCCGGCGGCTCAGATCCATGACGGCAACCTGCTCGGCCTCGCCGCCGAGCGCGGTCCAGAGCCTGCGCGCCTGGGCGTTCACCGTTATGTGCCGCGCCGGGCCGCCGACGTCGACGCGGTAGACAATTCGTCCCCGGTCGAGATCGACGACCACCACCTCGCCGTTTGCCGAGTCGGTCACGTACGCGTAGCCGAACGCACTGGCGACATAGCGAGGCTCCGCAAATCCGCGCAGAACCCGGCGCACCCTGAGCCTGACCCCGTCGATCAACGTGAGGGCGCCCTCGGATGTGTGCGCCACGACAGCACTCAGTACATCCGGGCTGTCGATCGCCCGCGGCCCGGGCAGCGTCGCGATGCGCTTCACGACCCGTGCCGAGGAAAGCTCGACCGCGGCGACGTGCTCCTCCAGATCCGCCGTGACAAGGGCTACAGGCGTTCCGCCCAGCCGGCGCGCGAACGCACCGGGAGCGAGCGCCAGCCCGGCCGCGCCGATGACAAACGCACGGCGATCCACGCTGCTTATACGAGCGGCGAGCGCTCTCGAGTCCGTGCACGCTCGTCGGCTCGGCCGACGAGAGGACTAGGCGACGTCGCGGAGGTTGTGCGACTCGGCGAGCGCGCGGAGCTTCTTCAGGCCTTGGTTCTCGATCTGACGGATGCGCTCACGCGTGACGTTGAACGTGCGTCCGACTTCGTCCAGCGTCCTCGGGTGGCGCCCGTCCAGGCCGTAGCGCAGCTCGAGGACCTGACGTTCCCGGCTCGACAGCGAGCCCAGGATCTTACGCAGCGCCTCGTCGCGCATCGTGATCTCAGCGACGTCTTCCGGCTGCGGAGCCGACTCGTCGGTGATGAAGTGGCCGAACTCGGACTCATCCTCGTCGCCGACGGGCTTCTCGAGCGAGACCGGGGCCTGGGCGCTGCGACGGATCTGCTCGACCTCGTCGACCGGCAGCTCGAGCTCGCGCCCGATCTCACGTGCACTCGGCTCGCGGCCCAGCTCGGCCCGCAACTTCCGCTCCGAGCGCGAGATCTTGTTCAGCTTCTCGACGACATGGACGGGCATGCGGATCGTGCGTGCCTTGTCGGCGAGCGCACGCGCCACCGCCTGCCTGATCCACCAGGTCGCGTAAGTCGAGAACTTGAAGCCCTTGCGATGGTCGAACTTCTCCGCCGCGCGGACGAGGCCGATCGTGCCCTCCTGGATCAGGTCGAGGAATGGGAGGCCTTGATTGCGGTAGCGCTTCGCGATCGACACGACGAGCCGGAGGTTCGCCGCGACCATCTCCTGCTTCGCGCCGTGGTCGCCGCGCTCGATCCGCTTCGACAACTCGACCTCCTGCGCAGCGGTCAGAAGCTCGACCTTGCCGATGTCCTTCAGGAACAGCTGGAGGGAGTCGGTGGAGATCTCACGCGCTTCCTCTGCCTCCGCCGCGTTGAGCTCCGTGTCGGCCTGGACGATCTCGATCTCGAGCTCGTCGAAGGTCGCGTAGAGCTCTTCGATCTCGGCCGGCTGCAGGTCGAGCTCTTCGAGGGCCGACTCGATCTCGTCCGAGCTGAGCGAGCCGGCCGCACGCCCGGCTTCAAGAAGTCCCCGCGTTGCCTCGTGCTCGAAGATCGCCTGCGCCTCCCCTCCCGCAGCTGCCGTGCCCGTGCTCACCGTCCCCACTCGGCTCCTCTCACTGTATGGAGGCTTCGGACCCAGTCAATCGCCTTCGGCGGCGGCACTCTCGCACGCGAATCGGACGAACGCCATGGGCCGACCGGCTCATTTTTGTGACTTTTGGTCCTACCGAGGGGACAAGCTTCAGCCCGTCCCGAGGGTGCAATCCCGGCCGCAGCCGACAGGCTTTGAGACTGCCGAGAGCAAAAACGTCGGTCAGCCTGCGGCCGCGAGGTCGAGTCCGCGCAGAAACCGCTTCGCCTCCCGGCCGATCCGCGTTCCCCGTCCAGCGATCACGGCCAGTCGCAACTGCCTTCGTCCCTCCCGGATCTGACCGAGCCAGAGCAGCGAGACGCCGAGGTGGAAGCGCACGGTCGCCGAGCGCGGGTGGCGCGTAGTCAGCGGACCGAGGCGAGCGAACGTCCGCTCGGGATGCGCTTTGGTGAAACGCGCGACGGCCAAGGCGACCTGCGGTTCTGGATCCTTCGGAGCCGCCTTGACCGCGGCGGCGAACTCGCGTTGAGCGGACAGCGGCCGGCCGAGCCGCTGAAGGGCGGCGCCGTAGAGCAGCCTGTCGCGGACGCCGCCGGAATCTGCCCGCCTCGCGAGCAGCTTCAGCTGCCGGTCGGCCGGGAGGCGGTCGAGCACGGCCGGACTCGCGAAGCTGGGGACGAACTGCGGCAACCCACGCGGGAAGTTCGGATGGAGGAAGTCGTCCGCGCGGACGGCGGTCTGCGAGTCTGGCTCCACCCGAACGGCCGCTCGCCTGGCCGACAACGCCGCGGGCGTCCGCCCCTCCCAGAACAGCGCGAGCCCGAGGTGTAGGCGCACCAAGCTTTCGCGCGGATACGCGCGCGCGAGAGCCTCCAGCCGGCCCAGGCTTCCCATCGGCCACGCGGAGAACGCGGCGCCGACCTGCGCGTCGACCGAGCGGTAACGCAAGAAGACACGGCCGGCGGCGCGACGGTGGCCCGCGAAATAGAGACTGACCGCCCTGCGGAGAGCGCGGGCCTCGGCGTCCCTGCGCACACCGAGGTCGAGCATCAGCGGCGGCGCGCCCGCGCGCCGCTCGGGGGGAGAGCTCTGCGGCTCGTCGCTCGTGAGAGTTGCGACGGCCACGATGCCGCTCGCGACGGCGATCGCAACGAGCGCGACCATGAGGATCACGCGTGCACGGGCGCTCACGCGCTCGACGATAGCCGTGCGGGGTCAGCTCGACCGCAAAGGTGCGCGACTCAACGCCGGTCGAGCAACGCGTAGCCGTGCCGGAGGAGCAGAGGGAGCATCGCGGCCGTGGTCGTCGCCCGCTCGACGGACCCGAGGCCGGCGCGCCACTCCTCGTCGGGCTCGATCTCGATCGTCCCGGTGCTCCACCTCATCGACGAATGGCCCGCGATGAAATGCGACCCTCCGAGTACGACGCGCGTCGACCCCAGGAACGGAAGCTGTTCGGCGTCGAGTCCGGCGAAGCGCGCGATCTGTGCGGTGCTTTCGCGCGGCCGACCGGCGAAGTCCTCGTAGCGGAGGAGCCGGTAGCGATCGGAGCCGCGCGGGCGCCAGAGCAACTCGAGAGCGAGATGCGAAAGCGCCCACAGGGTCACGCTCGTCACCGGGCTCAAGACCCGGTCCTCGCGTTCGAGGTTCGAGAGCAGCGTTCCGCGGGGATCGCGGACGAGCTGCACGAGTCTGACGTCGATCCCGGCGATGCCTTCGAGCATCTCGGCGAAGATCGGCGACTTCGTCGTGTCGACGATCACACCTGCACCCGTGACCTGGCCGATCGCACGATAGAGCGCTCCAAGCTGCGATCTGTACTCCCTCATCGCAGCAACTCGACGCCCGTGGCCTCGCAGGGCAAGAACCGTCGAGGCTAGAGAGCGGTTCGCGCGAAAGGCAACGGAGAGCTGGTCGAAGCGGCGGATCTCGGCTGCACCGGCCCGGTCGCCGAACGCCTGAGCAGTGATCTCGCTCCAGAAGGGGCAGCTCGGGCGAGGCTCGCCACAGGCACACACGAGGTCTGTCATCCCGAAGCGGCCCACCTCCCCGGCGGCGAACGCGCCGTCGAGCTCACCCAGCACGCGGCCGAGCAGCGTGGATCCGCTGTGCATCCACCCGCCGAGGTACAGGACCTTCACGACCGGTGACACCTCACTTACGCTCCGATGCTGTCAGACCCCGCCGGCTTCGGTCTGACCGTCGCTATCCTTTTTGAACCAATGGACTCGAAGGTCGAACTGGAGCGCGAGGTCGACGCGAGGCGTGCGCGCGAGCTGTTCGACGCGAACGAGGCGACCTTCCTCGACGTGCGCGAGCCACACGAGTGGTCGCAGGGCCGCATCCCGGGAGCCTCTGTGCTCCCCGTCGACGACACGAACCTGCAGCGCCAGATCGTCCACTCGACCGCGCGGCTCGGCGAGCCCAAGGCGGAGTCGGCCGCGGAGACCATCCG
>JBKOXM010000010.1:0-7580 GCA_046724925.1 Actinomycetota bacterium
GAATGAAGCTGATGTGACCGCTCGTCTCGAGCACCGCCCATTCGATCCCGTCCAGATGTGCGATCTGCGACATCCGAGCTTGTGCCGCTAACTCCTCGCGAGTAATCCGATTGCGGCGGAGATTCTTCTCGATCACATTCCCACGCTCGACGAGGATGACGGGATCGCCTTCGAGGATCGGCTGCAAGAAGTGGAAGCGGAAGCTGAGGTAGGAGAGGAGGATGGTCATCATCGCCACCGTGCCGGTGGCGAGCATCGCGCCGACGACGGAGAAGTCGTTCTGAGTCACTCCCTGCTGAAGGAGGTCGCCGACCACGATCAGCAGGATCAGGTCGAAGGGCTCGAGCGTCGAGAGCTCGCGGCGGCCCACGATCCGTGTCACCAGCCAGACGAAGAGGAACAGACAGAACGCGCGGATGACGATGTCCATCTCGTCTCCTTCCTACGGAAAGACCGTCACGGTTCGGTCGACGTGCGCGATCAGCGTCTCGCCGTCGAGGAGGTCGACGTCCTGCGAGCGATGCCCGACGTTGGTTGGATTGACCTGTAGTTGCAGAAAGAAGAGGTAGCGCTTGCCTGCGGGGATGTGGCCGAGCTCGAAAACGAGCCTGCCGTCGTCGCTCCCCTCGCCGATCGGGCTCGGCTCCACCGTGTTGATGGTGATGCCCTCCGCCCAACCCGAATCGAGGACCAGCGTCGCGTTCTCGAGCTCGCGGCGGGCCTCGATCGTGAAGCGCGCCTGGTAGTAGAGGCCGCCGCGCACGCGTGAGGCGGCGTAGACCTTCAGCTTCGCCGCCGGCACCGCAGCCTCGGTCGTGTGGGGCCGCTGGCCGAACACGTTCAGCAGACCGGCGAGGAGCAGGACGGATACTGCGGCGACTCCGATCCGTCTGAGGAGCAGATCCCGGCGCGACTCGACGTCGCGGTTTCGCCTCAGGGTGAGCTCGTCCGGAATCTCGGACACGCGCTAAACGCTTCGCGCGCCCCGCGCGTCGTCCTGCCTTCACGGCTGCGTTTTCCCCGGGGAACCTTGGAGCGATCCCGGGCGCAGGCCCCGCTACACTGGCCTCCTCCGCGCCCGTAGCTCAGGGGATAGAGCGCTGCCCTGCGGAGGCAGAGGTCGCACGTTCGAATCGTGCCGGGCGCATCCCACGAAAGCCCTGCTAACCGTCCGCTTCCGGCCTGCGGTCGCCGTGACCGGCCGCTGGGCTCGTGCCCCATTCATGCCCCAAACCTCCGGGCGGGCCCCAGGAGCGGGGCCGCAGCAGGGTCCGGGGAGGCTCTGCGCGGGGGTACCGCCCCCGCTTTCAAGAAAGCGAGCGCCGTACCCCCCAACCGCGAGCGTCTACCACCAGTCGCCTGGGTCTCCCTCGAGGATGAAGCTGTCGTCAACCGGAACGGGCGGGACGGGCGGGACCACGGACATCGCGATCTGCTCCTGCGACACGGTGTTGATCCCGAACGCGCTCGTCGTGCCACTTCCGAAGGCGATCAGCACGATGCTGGCGGCGATTGCGCCGTATGCGAAGAGCTTCTTCATGGTGCGGACTCCTTTCGCTCCCCTCTCGATATGTCGGGAGTCTGTGTCCGGTCTGGTGGGTCGACATCCGCGGTAGCCACAGACCTCGTGCGGCTTTCCCGCAAACCACGGGAAGTACCTCCCGCTAAACGCGACGAGCGCTAAGCGACTCTCCCCCGCCTGCCTGGCCGGGAGGAAGCTATGGGTTTCCGGGCGGCCGGGAGGCCGGGAGCGGCTCTTAGAGCGACTGCTCCTCGGCCTTCGCCTGCTGCTCCAGGTTCGCTTCGAGCGCGTCCAGGCGTCCGGCGATCCCGGCATGGGCCCCGCCGATCAGCGTCCCGTAGTGGCGCTCGATCATCGCGACGCTGGTGCCCATCACCTTCGCCAGCTCGAACACCGTCACCCCGGCGGCGAGCGCATTGCTCGCGAACGTCGAGCGCAGGTCGTAGATCCGCGCAGGTGTCCCGGTCCCGGACGCCTGGACGGCCGGGTTCCAGACGCGCTTGCGGAAGTTGTTGAGGTTCACAGGGCCACCCTCGGCGGCCGGGTAGTCAGCGGGCCGGGCGGCGAGCCGAACACCGGGCGCTTCCCACGACCCGGCCAGCGCTTCAACCTACGGTCTCACCTCTCGGGTGCCCAGTGGCTCGAACGGACAGGCTGCTCGTGCCCCATTCGTGCCCCAAACCTCCGGGGCTCTGGAGCGGGGCGGGCTCCGGGCTCAGAATCGGCCGGATCGTATGGAGGAAAGCGGCTTTAGGCGGTGATCGTCGTCCGAGGGCGTTTCGGCGGGAATGCCTTGCGGAGGCAGAGGTCGCACGTTCGAATCGTGCCGGGCGCATTGCCGCTGAAAGCGCGACTCGCTTATGCGGCGCACTTTCCGCGGAAGACCCTTTCGATACACCTCGGTCCCGCATGAGCTCGTCGGTTGGCCTTGCGAATACTCCGTTGCATGATCTCGCGAATGCGGCCCGTGTTTCTCATCCTCGCCGCGGCCGAGCTCGCCATGCTGTTGACGTTCTCCGCTCCGCACGACCCAGACAAGCCTGGGATTGCGGGCGGTATCCGTACGGCCGCCGCGCAACTCCGCGGAGCGGGACCGCCAATCGATTTCGTTCAGGACTACGTCGGCGCCCGTGTGCTCGCGCGGGAGGGCGATCCGTACGGGATCCTCACTGATGCGTACGCGAGCGTCGGAATCGCCTGGATCGCCCCGCATCGCTCGACCCATCCGCCGACTGCGTTTCTGCTCGCCCTCCCAGTTGCCTGGCTCTCATACAACCTGGCCGCGGCAGTTTGGGGGGTGGCGATGCTCGCTGCGATCGGAGGGGCGTGGTGGGCATTCGGGGTGCGCTGGGAGGTCGCCGCCGCGCTTGCACCGCTAACGGTGCTTTGGCCGCCCGCCGCCTGGTCACTCGGACAGCTGACACCCCTTTGGCTTCTTGGTCTCGCGCTTGCGTGGCGATTCCGCGACCGTCCTGTGGCAGCCGGGGCGGCGATCGGGCTCGCGTCGCTCACGAAACTCGTTCCGGCTCTGTCGCTCGCTCCCTTTCTCCTGCGAGGAAGGTGGACCGTTCTGCGCGGGTTCGCGGCGGTCTGGGCTCTAGCGCTCGCGTTGCTGCAGTTGCTCGATCTGTCTGTGATCTCGCGTTACCTGACGATTGGGCGCACGGTCTCGCGCGAGCAGGTGTCGCGCGCAGAGAACTCTGCGCTCCTTTTCGCCGCGTGGCATGGAGCGGGCGTAGTGGGCCTTGGAGCAGCCCTAGTGCTCGTCGGGGCCGTGGTCGTGTTGTCCGTCAAGCGTCTCCGGGCCACGGGCAGACTCAACCGGTGGTCATGGGACGCGTGGAGCTGGCTTGGGGTCGCACTACTCCCGATCGCGTGGATCTACTCGCTGCTGCCTCTGCTCCCTGCCCTCGTCCGGGTGGTCGCCCGGGGCGGACCGCTCGCGGCGGCGCTCGCGCTTTTCACACTGTTGGTCCCGTTCCTGGTCGAGCCTTTCGGCCTGCCCGGAGCTGCCTGGATGGCTACCGCGACCGCTTGCTTCGGGCTGTCGCTTCTAGTTGCGGCGGCGTGGCCGGCCACCGCCGTACGCGTCCGCAAGCGCATCAGTCGCGCCGGAGGCTCCCGATGAGGCACAGGCAGGGACCCTGACACCCGCACGCATCTACGACGTCGTGTTCGCGTCGAAGGACTACGCGGGCGAGGCGGAGCGCGTCCACGCGATCGTGCAAGCGCGCTCGCCCGGCGCGTCCACGCTCCTCGACGTCGCGTGCGGCACGGGCCGGCACCTCGAACACCTGAGACGGTGGTACGACGTCGAAGGGCTCGATCTCGATCGCGCGATGCTCGAGCGCGCTCGGACGCGGCTCGGCGAGGTGCCGCTCCACCAGGCCGACATGCGCGGCTTCGAGCTCGGGCACCGCTTCGATGCGGTCACATGCCTCTTCTCGTCGATCGCTCAGGTCCAGACGCTCGAAGGCCTCCGCACGACAATCGCGTGCATGGTGCGACACGTCCGCGTGGGCGGCGTCGTGATCGTCGAGCCGTGGATCTCACCGGACGAGCATCCGCCCGACGGAGAGCCCTGGCTGGCGACCTTCGAGGAGCCTGGAATGAAGGTCGCCGTCATGGAGACGAGTCGGCTGCGAGAAGGCGTCTGGGACGAGGAAGCCCATTACCTGGTGTGGACGGGCGACGGTCTCGAGCACCTCCACGAGCAGGAGCGGGTTGGCGCGTTCACGCGAGGCGACCTCATCGGCGCCTTCGAGCAGGCGGGGCTCGAAGTCGAGCACGACGAGCACGGGTTGACCGGCCGGGGCCTCTTCGTCGGCGTGCGTCGCTAGGCCGGACGAACGCGAGCGCGATCGGATCCGACCGTCAGGTCGGCGTCGTCCGGGATCTCGACCCTCACGTATCCGAGCGCCAGCCCGGGGACCGAGCTCGTGATCCGTCCCACGACCTTGTCGCCGTGTCGGATCTCGGCGTCGCGGGTCGGTGCGAGCTCTTCATCGAGCTCCAGAATTCTGAGTCTCCGATTGACGCGGCCGCGATGGTGCTGCCGCGCGATCGGCTCTTGCCCCGGGTAGCAGCCCTTCGTGAAGCTGATGTGCGTCGCCTCGAGCGCGGCCTCGGCCGGCAGCACGCGCTCGTCCAACTCCTTCCCCCACGCGGGCGTCCCGGCGAGAATTCGCATCCGCTCGAGCTCCTCCTCACCGATCGGCGCTCCGGCCGCCTCGGCGTCGAGCACCTCCACCGCCGGCTGACCGTAATCCGGATTCGCGATCCCACCCGTTCCGCCGAAGACGACGGTGGAGCTGTGCTCCTCGAGCTCGATCTCCACCTTCGCTGCGAAGCGGGATCGGGCGAGGGTCGTAGTCACCACCTCGCCGAGCTCGGGCTCGGTCAGCAGGAGAAAGTCCTGATCACTGCGTCGGAGGATGCGAACCGGAGCGATCACGCGAGCCTTGGGAGTCAGCAGCAAGGCGTCGCGGCTCGCGCCTGTGTCGAGCGTCTCGACCTCGTTCGACACCATCCGCTCGAGATAGTCGGCGGCATCCGGGCCCAAGACGCGCACGAACGCGCGTGGCCGTCGCGCAACTCTGACCGTCGTTGTCGCCATGCCGATCAGTGTAGGAGCCGTCCTTCCCTTCAGGGCGAGCGGGGCCGGCGATCTGGGCTGGGTGGGAGTCTCGAACCGCTCCGACAATTCACTCGTTCGAGGTAAAGCTCACGCGCGCGTGTGCCGATAGCAGGGGCGACCCACCTCCCCCACCCTCATGCGAAGCGGCCCTTGGGCCGCTTCGTGCTTTGTGAGAGGCCGGCGATGTGCCGGCCTCTTGCGTGCTCGGGGACCGGCGCAGGTGCCGAGCACGGCCCGTCACGGTAGGGACTGTCCCTGGGTCAGGGGCCAATTGGGGCACGGACGTCGTGGCAACAGTGGGAAAGGTCGTCCACAGGCCAGCTTGAATACGCGGCGGTGGCCTATGGTGGCTTTGGTGCCGTGGCTCCAAGGAGCGTCGGTTTGGGCCGACCCGCGGGGTTTTTCGCCTGGTCCCGCAGCGAGTCCGAAACGAGAAAGGGCCGGCGATGCCGGCCCTTTCCGAATCAGCAGTTGACCTGCTGAGCTACATCATGTCGGGCATTCCGCCGCCCATGCCGGCGCCCACCTTCTCGGGCTCCGGAGCTTCGGCGACGACTGCCTCGGTCGTGAGGATGTTCTTCGCGATCGACGCGGCGTTTTGGAGCGCCGAGCGCGTGACCATGGTCGGGTCGATGATCCCCGACTTCACCAGGTCCTCGTATTCACCCGTCTCGACGTTCAGACCCTGGCCCTTGGGAAGCGACCGGATCTTGTCGACGACGACCGAACCCTCGAGGCCGGCGTTGTCGGCGAGCTGCCGAATCGGCTCCTCGAGCGCCCGCGTGACGATGAGCGCACCGGTGCGCTCATCGCCTTCGAGCCCGTCCGCCTTGATTGCCTCAATCGCGTTCAGGAGCGCGACTCCGCCACCCGGGACGATGCCCTCCTCGAGCGCTGCGCGGGTCGCCTGCACGGCGTCCTCCACGCGATGCTTCTTCTCCTTCATCTCCGTCTCGGTCGCGGCGCCGACCTTGATCACGGCAACACCACCGGCGAGCTTCGCGAGCCGCTCCTGGAGCTTCTCCCGATCGAAGTCGGAGTCGGTCTTCTCGATCTCCTGGCGGATCTGGTTGATCCGGCCCTGGATCTGCTTCTTGTCGCCGGCCCCTTCGATGATCGTCGTCGTGTCCTTGTCGATGACCACTTTGCGAGCCTGGCCGAGCTGCGAGAGCTTCGTGTTCTCGAGCTTGAGACCCATCTCCTCGGTGATCACCTCGCCGCCCGTGAGGATCGCGATGTCCTCGAGCATGCGCTTGCGGCGATCGCCGAAGCCGGGCGCCTTGACCGCGACGGCCGTGAACGTGCCGCGCAGCTTGTTGACCACGATCGTGGCTAGCGCCTCGCCCTCGACGTCCTCCGCGACGATCAGCAGAGGCCGGCCGGCCTGGATGACCTGCTCGAGCACCGGAAGCAGATCCTTGACCGCGGAGATCTTCTGGTTCGCGATCAGGATGTACGGGTTCTCGAGCTCGGCCTCCATCCGCTCGGCGTTGGTGACCATGTAGGGCGACAGATAGCCCTTGTCGAACTGCATGCCCTCCGTGAACTCGAGCTCGAGACCGAAGGTCTGGCCCTCCTCCACGTTCACCACACCGTCCTTGCCGACCTTGTCGATCGCCTCGGCGATCGTGTCCCCGATCTCGCGCTCACGCGCGGAGATGGTGGCGACGCGGGCAATGTCCTCCTTGCCCGAGATCTTCTGGGACTGCTTCTCCTTCAGGTGCTCGACGACGGCGTCGACAGCCTGCTCGACGCCGCGCTTGAGCCCCATCGGGTTCGCTCCGGCGGCGACGTTCTTCAGCCCTTCGCGGACGATCGCCTGTGCGAGCACGGTCGCCGTCGTGGTGCCGTCACCAGCGACATCGGTGGTCGCGGTTGCGACCTCGCGAACGAGCTGCGCACCCTGGTTCTCGAAGGCGTCCTCAACCTCGATCTCACGTGCGATCGTGACACCGTCGTTGGTGATCGTCGGCGCGCCGAACTTTCTGTCGAGCACGACGTACCGCCCCTTCGGGCCAAGGGTGACCTTGACCGCGTCGGCGACGATATTCACGCCCCGCTCGAGCGCGCGCCGCGCCTCTTCGTTGAACTTCAGCTCCTTGTGAGCCATTTACACTCCTCCCTAGGCGGTGGCGCCCGCCATCTCCTTCTTCTTTCTGGGCTTGGAACGGGTGCCGATCACTTTGGCGAGTACATCCGACTCGCGCAGGATCAGCACCTCGTCGGAACCGAGCTTGACCTCGGTGCCTCCGTACTTGGAAAAGACGATCTCGTCGCCCTCGCCGACCTCCATGGGGATGATTTCCCCCTTTTCGTTCCGGCTGCCTGGGCCGACGGCGAGGACGCGGCCGCGTTGAGGCTTCTCCTTGGCCGTGTCGGGCAATACGATCCCGCTGACCGTGATCTCCTCCTCCTCGAGGA
>JBKOXM010000153.1:0-4283 GCA_046724925.1 Actinomycetota bacterium
CGGTTCAACCGGAGGGGGAGGTCGTCCTCGGAGCTTCCCCTCCGGCCCGCCTCGCTTTGCGAGGCGGGCCGGAGGGCATAAGACGCGCCGCCCGCCATGTCGGCGCGCCCTCTGATGGTCGCCATGGCAAGCGATGGCGTAGCGGCCCGCCGTCCGTGTTAGGCCGGAGGGCACAAGACGCGCCGCCCGCCGTGTCGGTCGGCGCTTTAGGTCGCCATCGCAAGCGCTCATAGGACGTTGGCGATCAATTCAGTCCGGTCGATCGGTTGTTTCAGACGGACGCGCCCGCTACGCGTCCTGGGATCGCGCGAAACGCTGCAGATGCCGTTCGCGACCGCGTCCTGTTGGCGGCGCCGCAAGCGGCGCCTTCGAGCGGCCCGCCTTCCGTGGCAGGGTTAACACCCGCCAGCCGCCCTGTCGGCGGGCGTCGGAGTCACCAGACGGCGTGACTAGCGCCGGTTGTCGTCGTCGGAGTCGCTGTCGCCTGAATCCGGGTCGACTTCGCGCGCGCGCTCGAGGCTCTCCTCGGCTGCTTCCTGCTCACGTCGTGCCCGCTCCGCCTGCTCTTCGGACTGGAGTCTCGCCTGCTCGGCTCGTCGGGAGCGCTCTTGCGCCTCTCCGCGGAGCTCGCCGGCTTCGACACGCCGCTCTTCAAGCTGCTGCTCACGCCTGCGGCGCCCGAAAACGAAGACGAGCAGCAGGAGAATGATGGCCGCTATCACGATGAGGACGATCCATACCGTGTCCATGGCGAAATACCTTCCCGGCTCCGACGGGATTAACCCTCCGGAATGGTCGCGCCGGGCGCTAGGCAACCGTTGCGCAGATCACGACCGCGTTCAGCATCCAATCTCCGGAGAACGTCGCCGTCTCCCGGGCGGCCGTCTCCCACCGAGCAGTTCCGCTCAGGTACGACCGCGTTACGGCGACGACTGTCGCTGCGGAAGCTGGTGTGATAGCGACCCCACCGCCGAGCGCACGCTTTCCGTCGGGACAGACGGCGTCGAGCGTCTTGTACGAGGTCGAATCGCTCGCTCCGGTCGTAAAGACCGCCTGATAGCCGCTTAGGCCAGGAGGGCCTGCCGGGCCGGCCGGCCCCGCCGGACCTTGCGCGCCGGCCGGTAGTTGGTTCGCCGCGAAGTCCACGGCGAGGAGCGACTGGTCTCGCACCTTGGTCGTGCCCACTGCATTCGGGGCGAGCTTCTTGTTCGTGACGGCGCCCGTTCGCAACTGCGCGGGTCCGACCGAGTTCCGCGGCAGAACCTGATTCACCGCAGCCTCTCCGAGCGGCGTCGCGGCCAGCACTGCGACGACGATCGCGGTGACGGACAGGACGATGGGTAGTCGATCTCGCATGCGTGTCTCCTCTCTCCGCTGGGTTGGACGAATGCTCCTATACCGACGCGACGGCAAAGCAACGAAGCCGCGACGATCTCTTGCCTTCGGGCAGAGGGCCCTGCGAGATGCTTCGCCGATAAACTCGCCTCGGCGAGCGACTGGAGGGGCATGGCTATCAAAGTTGGAATCAACGGCTTCGGCCGAATCGGGCGGAACTTCTACCGGGCCTATCTGAAGCGGTCTCCGGACTTCCAGATCGTCGCGGTGAACGATCTCGCCGAGCCGGAAGTACTCGCGCACGTGCTCAAATACGACTCCACACACGGCGTGCTCGACGGTGACGTTTCCGCGTCGGAGGACGGCATCTCGGTCGAAGGCCAGACGTTCAAAGTCCTCTCCGAGCGTGAGCCGGAGAAGCTTCCCTGGGGTGATCTCGGCGTCGACCTCGTTGTCGAGTCAACCGGCTTCTTCACCGCACGCGACGGCGCCCAGAAGCACGTCGACGCCGGCGCCCAGAAGGTGATCATCTCGGCGCCCGCCACCGATCCGGACATCACGATCGTGCTCGGTGTAAATGACGAAAAGTACGACGCGAGCGAGCACAGCATCGTCTCGAACGCCTCCTGCACCACTAACTGCGTGGCACCGATGGCGAAGGTCTTGCTCGACGAGTTCGGCATCGAGACGGGCTTCATGACCACAGTGCACGCGTACACGACGGAGCAGCAGCTCCTGGATCAGATCGCCGCGACCCGCAAGGGCAAGGTCGACCTGCGCCGGATCCGAGCCGCGCCGCAGAACATCGTTCCCGCGACGACGGGCGCCGCGAAGGCCACCTCCCTGGTGATACCCGAGCTCAAGGGGAAGCTCGACGGGATGGCGTTGCGGGCTCCCGTTGCGGACGGGAGCGTGACCGACCTGGTGTGCGTCCTGAGCCGTGAGACCTCGATCGACGAAATCAACGAGGCGTTCCGGCGGGCGTCAGGCGAGGACGGCTGGAACGGGATCCTCGAGTACACGGAGGACCCGATCGTCTCGTCCGACATCGTCGGCAACTCGCACTCCTGCATCATCGACGCGCAGTCGACGATGGCGAACGGACGGATGGTCAAGGTGATCGGCTGGTACGACAACGAGTGGGGGTACAGCTGCCGCCTCGCCGACCTCGTCGAACGGATGGCCACGACACTGACGGCCGAGCCCGTCGGCGCGCGAGCCGAATCGGCCTGAGGTACGGGTCCGGGCTGCCGCGAGGCGGCGCAGCGCGCGACCGCGTCGAGCTGTTTCGACTGGGCGAATGAGACTGCCGCGGTCTGTCCGCGATGTCGAGGTCCTGGGGAAGAACGTCCTCGTGCGCGCCGACCTCAACGTGCCACTGGAGGACGAACGCGTCGCCGACGACACACGCATTCGCGCCGCGTTGCCGACCCTCGAGCTGCTGCTCGAACGCGACGTTCGTCACGTTCGCGTGTGCTCGCACCTCGGAAGGCCGAAGGGCCCGGACCACGCGTTCAGCATGGAACCGGTTCGCGCGCGCCTTCACGAGCTCCTCCGCGACGACCGCATCACTGTCCTCGAGAACACGCGGTTCGATCCGCGCGAGACGAGGAACGACCCGGAGTTCGCACGCGAGCTCGTCGAGGGTTGCGATCTCTACGTCAACGACGCGTTCGGCTCGGCCCACCGTGCGCATGCCTCGACGGTCGCCGTCGCCCAGATTCTCCCGCCCTACGCGGGGTTGCTCCTCGAGCGCGAGCTCGAAGAGCTCGGAAGGCTGCTCGGCGACATCGAGCGGCCGTTCGTGCTCGTGTCCGGCGGAGCCAAGGTCGAGGACAAGCTCGACGTGCTTCGCAACCTCGGCGGCAAGGCGGACGACGTCCTCGTCGGAGGCAAGATGGCCGAGGAGCTCAGGGCAAACAACCCGTTGCCGTTCGACGTCGTTCTTCCGGTGGACGTTGTCGCCGCCTCGGCGTTCGAGCCGGATGCGGAGGCTCGTGTCGTTCCCTACGGCGCGCTCCCTGAAAGCTGGCTCGGGCTCGACATCGGTCCCCAGACGCGAGAAATCTTCGCCCGCAAGATCGGCGCTGCGCGCACCCTGTTCTGGAACGGACCGATGGGTGTCTTCGAGTGGCCGCGCTTCGCCGAGGGAACGAAGGCGGTCGCGGAAGCCGTCGCTCGATCGGATGCTTATTCGGTCGTCGGGGGCGCGGATTCCGCGCGCGCTCTGACGGAGCTGGGCCTGGCAGGAGAGGTCTCGTGGCTCTCGACGGGCGGAGGCGCGGCGCTCGAGTTCCTTGCCGGGAAGGAGCTCCCCGGCGTCGCAGCCATTCCGCCCGCGCCGAATGACTGAACGCGGCTTAGTCTTCCCGCGAAGCGAGACGACATGCTGATCGCGGGCAACTGGAAGATGTACAAGACGGCCTCGGAGACGCGCGAGTTCTGCGCCGCTCTGCGCGACCGGACGGACGAGCTCGACGGTCTCGACGTCGTGGTCTGTCCCGCCTACACCTCGCTACACGAGGCCGTCGCCGTGCTCGCCGGCACCGAGATCGCCGTCTTCGCGCAGAGCGCGCACTGGGCGACGGAAGGCCCATACACGGGCGAGGTCTCGCCGATCATGCTCCGCGAAGCGGGCGTCGGCGGGACGATCGTGGCGCATTCGGAGCGGCGGCAGCTCTTCGGCGAATCGGACGAAAGCGCGGCGCTGCGCGTCGAAGGCTCCCTGGATGCCGGCCTCCACGTGATCGCATGCGTCGGCGAGACCGAGAGCGAGCGCGAGGCCGACCTGACCGCGGAGGTCCTGCGCCGCCAGGTCGAGGCGCTCCAGACAGTCGTGGCGGAAGAGAACCTCGAGCGGCTCGCGATCGCCTACGAGCCGGTGTGGGCAATCGGCACTGGCCGGACGGCGACCCCTGACCAGGCCGAGGAGGCACACGAGCTGATCA
>JBKOXM010000034.1:0-4726 GCA_046724925.1 Actinomycetota bacterium
GGAGATCATGCGCGATCGCTTCGGCGCCGCGAACCCGAAGGCTCAGGCCCTCCGCTTCCATGCGCAGACGGGCGGGTCGACGCTGACGGCGCAGCAGCCGGAGAACAACGTCGCCCGGGTGACCGTGCAGGCGCTGTCGGCGGTCTGCGGCGGCGCCCAGTCGATCCACACGAACGCGTTCGACGAGGCGCTCGCGCTCCCGACGGAGCGCAGCGCGCGGATCGCGCTCCGCACCCAGCAGATCCTCCAGCACGAAGCCGGCGGGACGGATACCGCAGACCCTCTGGCCGGCTCGTACTTCGTCGAGTCGCTCACGACCGAGCTGGAGGAGCGGGCGCGGGAGCTGATCGCGAGGATCGACGAGCTCGGCGGCGCCGTCTCTGCCGTGGAGCAGGGGTTCACCCAGCACGAGATCGAGGAGGCGGCATACGAGTTCGAGCGTCGGGTCGAGTCCGGCGAGCGCGTCGTCGTCGGCGTCAACCGCTTCGTCGAGGACGCCGAGGAGGAGATGGAACTGCACCGGCTCGACCCCGAGGCGGAGCGCCGCCAGGTCGAGCGCACCCTTCGCGTCCGAGCGGAGCGGGATCCGGCGGCCGCACAGGCTGCGCTGGCCGCGATGCGCGAGGCGGCGCGCGGCGACGCGAACCTCCTCGTGCCGATGCGGGAAGCGCTCGCCGCCCACGTAACGGTCGGCGAGGTCTGCAACGCGCTGCGTGACGAGTTCGGCACGTTCGACGCGCACATGGCGCCGTAGCGTCCCAGGTACTTGTCATTGACAAGTACCTGGCGTAGAATGCGCGCGTGGACGCTGCGCACGACAGCCAGATTCTCAAGGGCGTGCTCGGGCTCGTCCTCCTGCGCCTGATCGACGAGCGGGAGTCGTACGGGTACGAGCTGGTCGAGCGCGTCCACGCGGTGGGCCTCACCGAGGTGCCCGACGGCTCCGTCTACCCGGCGCTCGGGCGCCTGGAGCGGGACGGCCACGTGACCTCCCACCTCGTGCCCTCGCCCTCGGGCCCGGCACGGAAGTATTACCGGCTCTCGCGGTCGGGCCGCGACCTCCTGGCCACGCGCGGGGCCGCGTGGCTTCGGCTCGCGGAGGCGGTCACGCCGCTGTTCAGCCCGAACGGAAACCAGCCGACGAAAGGACGACCATGACCACGCTTGCGATCGAGCGCGCCCTGTGGCGGCTCTCCTGGAAGCTCCGCGGATCGGTCGAGCCTGGGCGCCGCAGAGCGATTCGGCGAGAGCTCCGGGCCCACCTGCGGACGTCGGCGGGGAGGTCGGCGCAGACGAGGCGCTGCGCCGGCTCGGCCCGCTCGACGACCTTGCCCGCGAGCACGCCGATGCCGAGCGCGGCCGGCCGCTCGAGCCGCGGATCCGCTCCGGCGTGATCGCCGCAGTCGTGGTCTGGGTCCTCCTCGTGTTCGCCGACGGCCGCGAGCTTCTCACCCGCAACGGCATCGAGGACCGCGGCAGCTTCGACCCCTGGAGCTGGAGCTTCGGCGCCCCGAACGGGAAGGCAAGCCTCTTCACGCTGAGCGGCGACGTCGAGCACAGCCTCCTCCTCGACGTCCAGGTGCACCGCCTCGGCTACCTCCTGCTTCCGATCGTCGCCTTCGTCCTCGCGGCGCGGCTCTGGCGGGCCTTCGGGAGACCGAGCCTGCGTTTCCTGCGCCGCCGGCCGACGTCGTGAGGCTCGAGGACGGCGACGTCGCCCTGCGGCCGCTCACCGAGGAAGACGTGCCGGAGGTGGTGGCAGCATGCCAGGATCCGGAGATCCCGCGCTGGACGCTCGTCCCCTCGCCGTACACGGAGGACGACGCGCGGGAGTTCCTCGCGGGGGCCTCGGACGTCTCGGCGATCGTCGATGCCGAGAGCGGCGAGTTCCTCGGCGCGATCGGCTGGCACTGGGTCGACGGCAACGTCCAGGTCGGCTACTGGGTCAAGCGCGAGGCGCGTGGCCGGGGAGTTGCCACCCGGGCCCTTCGCCTGCTCTCGCGCTGGGCCTTCGCCGAGCTCGGCGCCGCCCGCATCCAGCTGCTCACCGAGCCGGAGAACCCGGCGTCCCAGCGGGTCGCCGAGAAGGCGGGCTTCCGCCGCGAGGCCCTGCTTCGCTCGTTCGTCGACCTCAAGGGCCGCCGGGCAGACGTCTACATGTACGCGCTGCTTCGTGACGACCCCTCGCCTGCGGCCGATGCTGACGTGGGCTGACTTCGAACGGGAAGCGCCGGAGCTGGCGATGCTCGGCCGTGGGCGGATCGAGCAGTTCGGCTTCGTCTTCCTGGGGACGATCCGCCGAGACGGCGGTCCCCGCGTGAATCCTGCGGAGGCGCACGTCGTCGAGCGCCACCTCGTCCTGGTGCTCATTCCGTGGTCGCTGAAGGCCCGGGACCTGCGGCGAGACTCACGCGCGTTCCTCCACACGCCCGTGACCGACGCGGCGCTCGGCACTCCGGGAGAGTTCAAGTTGCGCGGGCATGCGAGAGAGGTCGAGGAGGGCGTGCTGCGAGACGCGGTGGCGAGTACGTTCCAGCGGCGAAGCGGCTACCGGCCGCCCGACGACTGGTTGCATCTCACGATGGACATCGAGAGCGCCGCCTTCATCCGCTACGACCAGGAGGCTCACCTCCACCGGATGCTCGTCTGGACGCCGGAGCGTGGCCTGGAGGCCTCCACCCGGACCTATCTCTGAGCGAGCGGGGCGAGCAGCCCCGGCCCGAGCCGGCCGGGGCTGCATGTTCCTGCGATCGGGCTATGGCCCGACGCTCGAGTAGAAGGCGTTCGCCGAGTTGGCCGTGTCGCCTGACGTGATGTAGAGCGATGCGAAGTCGTTCTCGACGTTGTCGAGGCCCAGGTAGTCGCCCGGGAAGAAGCCTCCCGCCTGCGGGAAGTTCTGCGAGTCGAAGGGGCCGTCCACGTGCGTCTCCGCCCAGCTCGCCGGACTCGAGCACGCGGTGTGGCAATGGATCAGCCAGTTGTCCGTCGGGAGCGTGTCCGGGTCCGGCGTGTTGTTCCGGAAGTCGTAGAACGAGACCCCCACCGTCCCGTCGTCGGCGACGTGGACGGAGGGCAGGAACCCGGACGTTCCCTCCGAGTTCTGGTTGAGCTTGACCGTGGGCGTCCACGTATCTCCGCCGTCGGTCGACATCGTGAAGGCGACGTCGCTTCGAGCGCCGCCGCTGAAGCGGCCGTCCTGCCAGACTGCGTAGAGGTTGCCGCTCGCCGGGTCGACCGCGACGTCGGGGTTGAAGTCGGCGGTGCGGAGCGCCGCGCCCGTGTCCGGGTCGCGGACGATGACGCGGAAGAGCTTGTCCACGACCTGGGCGTGCTCCGACCACGTCTCTCCCTGGTCGGTCGAGCGGATGAAGGCGACGTTGAACCCACGCACGCCCTTCGCGTTCTTGAAGTTGAAGATGAGGTCGAAGAAGTCGAGGACGTCCCCGTTCGGGAGGCCGACGATCTGGTTCCCGATCGTCTGGTTGACCCCACCCGGGTCGAAGATCATCCGCGCCGGCTCCCAGCTCTCACCGCCGTCGGTCGTCCGCGCGAGCCACGTCGGCCCGTGGGAGCCGATCGCGTGCTGGAAGACCTCCACGGGAGGCGCCTGGTCCGCCGCGATGACGACGCGATCCCAGACGGCGTAGACGACGTCGGCGTCGTTCGGGTCGGCGGTGATCGACTCCTTGTCGTTCAGGACGTTCGGACCCACGTCCTCCTTCAGCGTGATCGGATCGCTCCAGGTGAGGCCGCCGTCCTCCGACTTCGAGACGAGGATCGCGCTGTCCGGCAGGCCTCCGGCGAACGTGATCCCGCCGCTCGCGGAGAGGCTGATGGCGTGAAGCTCGCCGTTCGGGGCGAACGAATGCCAGGGGTCGGACGCGCGGGGCCAGTCCGGGTTCCCGCCGCACGTGCTGAAGGGAAGCTCGACCTGTCTCCAGCTGCCCCCGCCGTTCGTGCTCACGCCGGCGACAAGGCCTCGGGCTCCGCCATTCGACCAGCGGTCCTGCTGCCACGTCGCCACGATGTTGTCCGGGTCGGTCGGGTTCACGTCTACCCAGGGCTCGACCTCGGTGTTCGGGTAGTTCGTCCCCACCTGTCCCGCCACGTTGTCCGCCGTGCAGTCTGCGAACGGGCTCACGGCCGCAGAAGCTTGTACCGGCGGCGAGGCCGCGTAGGGCGCTGCCGACGCTCCGACGACCGTCGTGACGAGGAAGACGAGAACGATCCCGAGAAAGACCGTCGCTCTTCGCATACCGGTCCTCCTTTCTCCCCTCGAAGCTCTCGCTCCGACTGGGTGTGACCGTCCATACGTTCCCGAGACGGCTCCGGTTCAAGCGCGGAGCGCTAATGTCCCGCCGTGGCGGAGGCGGAAGACCAGGGGACGACGGCGAAGCTCGACCAGCTGGAGCGCCTGCGCGACGAGGCCCACCACTCCGGCGACGAGCGCGCCGTCGCACGCCAGCGCGAGCGCGGCAAGCTGCTCGCGCGCGAGCGGCTCGAGAAGCTCCTCGACCCGGGCAGCTTCGTCGAGCTCGACCGTTACGTTCGCCACCGCAACCCGCACTTCGGGATGATGGACAATCGCCCGTGGGGCGACGCCGTCGTCACCGGCTACGGGACGATCTTCGGCCGCAAGGTCTTCGTCTTCTCGCAGGACTTCACCGTCTTCGGCGGCACGCTCTCGGAGGCGTTCGCCGAGAAGATCTGCAAGGTGATGGACCTC
>JBKOXM010000086.1:0-6077 GCA_046724925.1 Actinomycetota bacterium
GTCGAGAGGTGGCGCAAAGTGGCGGTTAGGACGACCGCGTTTCCGCGTCCTTGGTACCGGGGCCGCGTCACGTCGTGGCTCACGACCACGGATCACAAGCGGATCGGGATCCTCTACATCGCCACCTGCCTCGCGTTCTTCATCGGAGGAGGCATCCTCGCGCTTCTGATCCGCTGGCAGCTCGCCACGCCTGACGGAGAGCTGGTCTCGCGGGAGACCTACAACCAGCTCTTCACGATGCACGGGATCACGATGATCTTCCTCGTCGTGGTCCCGGTCTTCGCGGGACTCGCGAACTACCTTGTGCCCTTGATGATCGGAGCGTCTGACGTCGCGTTTCCGCGACTCAACGCTTTCTCCTACTGGCTGTTCCTATTCGGCGGACTGACGCTCTGGTCGAGCTTCTTCGCGGAAGGGGGACCCCCGGACACCGGCTGGACGATCTATCCGCCCTTCTCGGTCGAGACCAACACGAGCGTCGACCTCCTCATCCTCAGCCTGCACATCCTCACGCTGTCCTCCCTGGCCGGTGCGATCAACTTCGTCGTCACGATTCACAACCTGCGGACGGCCGGGATGACGTGGATGCGCTTGCCGCTGTTCGTGTGGGCGATCGAGATCTACGCGTGGCTGTTGATCGCCGTGCTGCCGACTCTCTCGGCCGGTCTGACGATGCTGCTGCTCGATCGGCAGACGGGGACGCACTTCTTTGTTCCGGACGAGGGTGGAAATGCGGTGCTCTTCCAGCACGTCTTCTGGTTCTTCGGCCACCCCGAGGTCTACGTGATGATCCTGCCGGCGATGGGAATCGTCTCCGAGGTGATCCCCGTGTTCGCGCGCAAGCCGATCTTCGGCTATGCGGCGATCGTGTTCTCGACGATCGCGATCGGCTTCTACTCGCTGCTCGTCTGGGCCCACCACATGTTCACGGTCGGCCTGCCGATCGGCCTGCAGTCCTTCTTCATGATCTCCTCGATGATCATCGCCGTGCCGACCGGCGTGAAGATCTTCAACTGGTTGGCGACCCTTTGGCGTGGGAACATCAGCTTTGAAACGCCGATGCTGTTCGCGCTCGGCTTCCTGTCGACGTTCACGATCGGTGGGCTTTCCGGGATCTTCCTGGCGGTCTTCCCGTTCGATTGGCAGGTGCACGACACGTACTTCGTCGTCGCGCATCTCCACTACGTGCTGTTCGGGGGCTCGGTGTTCGGGATCTTCTCCGGCCTCTACTACTGGTGGCCGAAGATGTTCGGGCGCAAGCTCGGCGAGGGTCTCGGGCGCCTGCACTTCTGGCTCGCCTTCATCGGCTTCAACGCCTCGTTCTTCCCTCAGCATCTGCTGGGACTGGACGGAATGCCCCGACGGATCCGGAACTACCGCCCCGACGACCTCTGGGAGACCTACAACCTGATCTCTTCCCTCGGCGCGGCGGTGATGGGAATTGGCATCCTGGTGTTCTTCGTGAACGTCTTCTTCTCGCGCAAGGCTCCGCGCGCGGGCAACGATCCGTGGCTCGGCGACACGCTCGAGTGGTACACGACGTCTCCTCCTCCCCCGCACAACTTCGACCAGTTGCCCTACATCTCGAGCGCGCGGCCTCTCCGTGACCTTCGTCTGCGCCTAACGGAGCGGTATGGCTCTTAGACGCTCTTGCCGACCAGGTCCCTGGCTGCGGCTCTGTGCGGTCGTCGGCGCGGCAGCGGCCGCTGTGGTGGTCGCGAGCGGTGAGCTCGGGCTTGCCCACCGGGTGCTGGCGCTCGTCGCATTGCCGCCGTTGACGGCGCTCGTCGTCGCCGCATGGGTCGAGCACCGCCGCCTCTTCCCCGCAGCGTCGGCGTCTCTCCTGCTGTTCGCGGGCGCCGTGGCCACCTGGTGGTCGCGCCCGCTTCATCTGACGCTCGCCGCGCTCGCGCTCGCGGCGTCGCTGGTCGCCGCTACGGTCGCGTTCCGAGGCTCCCCTGTGTCCGCCGGATCGTGGCGCGACTACGTCACGCTGACGAAGCCGCGCATCATGACGCTGCTCCTGCTGACCGGTGCGGCGGGGATGTTCGTCGGAGCAGGCGGCGTGCCCGATCTGGGCCTACTGGCGGTGACGATGGTCGGCCTTGCGCTCGCCTGCGGAGGCGCAAGCGCGCTCAACCACGTGCTCGACGCCGACATCGACCGGCTGATGGGCAAGCGGACGGAGCGGCGCCCCGTGGCGGCTGGACGCGTGCCGGCGGCGCGCGCGCTTGAGTTCGGCCTCGCGCTCTCCGCATTCTCCTTCGTGCTCCTCGCGAGCTTCGTCAACCCGCTGACGGCCTCACTCGCACTGATCGGGAACCTCTTCTACGTGCTCGTCTACACCCGCTGGCTCAAGCGCTCTACGCCGCAGAACATCGTCATCGGCGGGGCCGCGGGAGCGGTCCCGCCGCTGGTCGGCTGGGCCGCGGCGACCGGCAGCTTGGCGCTACCCGCACTGTTCATGTTCGCGATCGTCTTCTTCTGGACCCCGCCGCACTTCTGGGCCCTGGCGCTCCTGATCAAGCGCGATTACGCCGCGGCGCGAATCCCGATGCTCCCAGTCGTGCGAGGCGACACTGACACGGCACGCCAAATCGTCGTCTATACCTTCGTGCTCGTCGCGGTCACGGTGGCGCCGTTCCTCTGGGGGACGATGGGAGCGCTGTACCTCGCAGCCGCACTCGTGCTAGGCGGCTGGTTCCTCGCGCTTGCAGTCCGCCTCTACCGCGACATCACACCCGGCCGGGCAGGCGTCCTGTTCCACTTCTCGCTCGCGTACCTCGCGCTGCTCTTCGTCGCGATGGCGATCGACCCGCTGATCGCGTGACGAGCCGCGAGCTCGTTCGTAAGAACAACATCTTGGGCTGGGCGTTGTTCACGCTTTCACTCGTCCTGTTCGCGGGCACGTTTGCGGTTGCGCTGCTCTATCTCGCCGCGGACTAGGGCAAAGCCCGCCCGCCTGCTCGTCGCGCTCGCGCTCGTCGCGCTCGCGGGCTGCGGGGGGAGCTCGGAGGCGGAGGCTCCGGTCACGCTCGGCGTGATCCAGAACCTCGCCCTCGACCCGGCGGACGGCGGGCTCGTGATCGCCTCCACGGACGGTGTCTACCGGCTCGGCAAGAACGACAAATCGGTGACCCGGCTGGGCAAGGTCCGCTGGAACATCCGCGGTCTGACCGCAACCGGACCGCACGAGTTGCTCGCCTCGGGCAACTCGGGGCCGGAGGATCCGCAGCCCAACAAGCTCGGCCTCCAGCGCTCCGACGACGGGGGGAAGACGTGGAAGGGCGAGGCCCTCGTCGGCAAGGCCGCATTCGACGCGGTCCACACGTCGGGCAAGTGGATCTACGGACTCGAGCGGGCCCGCGGCGTAATCCTCGTCAGCTCCGACCGCGGACGGCATTGGCGGGTCTTGCACCGGAGCGGTGCGATCGTCGATTTAGCCGTCGATCCGAGCAATCCGCAGCGACTCGTGCTCTCGGAGCGGCTCGACACGTTCTTCTCGCGTGACGGCGGACGTCACTGGCGCGAGCTCGGGGCCGGCTCACTGCTGTTTGCGTGGCCGGACTCGAAGAACCTCTACGCGGTGACATCCGAGGGCGAGGTTTGGCGAAGCCCAAACGGCGGCGAACGGTGGATCGTCACAGGCGACCTCGCACTGATCCCGATCGTCTTCGCGGCAGGCGGGCCACGCGACCTCTACGCCGCCCTCGCCGACGGGACAGTCCTGCACTCGCCGCAAGGCGGCGACGGTTGGGACGTGCGGCTGACGGCAGCGACGTAAGTGGCACTCGGCGCTTACGGCTCTCTAGCGCCAACCGTTCTCGAGGAGGTCGCGCACTTCTTCGACCCCCGCCCCCCAGACGCGGAGGACGTCCTCGTCGGACCGCTGGTAGAGGCCGCCGAAGACGCCGTCGCCGATCGACTCGCGCACACGCGCGGGATGCTCGAGGACGTAGGTGACGCGTTCCTTGCGCTCGGCCGGCAGTTCGACGTCGGGCAGACGTGTCCAGGGGAAGTTCTCGAACCAGTTCGCGTGCGTGTAGACAGGGTCGATCGACGCGGCAACCTCCTGGACGCGCGCGCCCGTCCACCAGTCGTGCCAGATCGCCTGCGCGCCGTCGTGCGCGGCAACCCACTCCTGCGTGGCGGCACGAGCCGGAGGGTTGCCCCCGTGCCCGTTCACGATCAGCACACGCCGAAAGCCCTGGCCGTAGAGCGAGTCGAGTATGTCGCGCACCGCGGCGACGAAGGTCGCGGCCCTCAGCGTGGGACTGCCCGGGAACGTCGCAAAGCCCGGCGTCAGGCCATACGGGAGCACCGGGAGCACCGGGACACCGAGGGGCTCCGCGGCCTCGGCGGAAACCCGCTCGGCCAGGATGTTGTCGGTCTCGAGCGACAGATAACCGTGCTGCTCCGTCGACCCGAGCGGAAGCACGATGCGGTCGTCGCCCTCCAGGTAGGACTCGAGTTGCATCCAGTTCAGCTCGCGGATCCGCATGCCGCGGAGGATGCCTGATCGAGGCAGTCCCGGCGGCTCAAGTTTCCGCCTCCGGAAGCCGATTCCGTGCCCTATGTTCCGGCGGCAGCGGCTGCTCGTTGTGCTCGCGGGAGTTGCGGCGGCGTGCGCCTTTGCGCCCGCGCCGGCGTCAGCCTCGGGTCCGTCCGGCTACCCCGAGTCGATCTCGACCGACCACATCGTCGTCCATTACTACAGTGACCCTGCCTTCTCGGAGGCAGTCGTTCACCAGGTTGCGGGCGATCTCGCCGCGACGGCGGAGGACGCGTACCAGCAGTTCCTGTTCTGGGGCTTCCCGCCTCCGCGCGACGACGGCGACGGCAAGGTCGACATCTACGTCACCGATCTGCCCCTGGGCTTCCTCGGATATGCCTACGCCGACTCGGCGGCGGCGCAGACCTCGGGTTGGATCGAGCTCGACTACACCTCCATCGACGACCCGCAGGCAGTCGCCCACGAGCTGTTCCACCTCGTCCAGTTCGGCACGTGGGCATACGCCGAGCCGTGGCTGCTGGAGGCGAGCGCCGAGTGGGCGGGCTTCAAGTTCGTCAACTTCCCGGCGTCGGTGGTCGCGACCCTCGGCGCCCCGGACATGTCTCTGAGCTGCGCCGGGCAGGGCTGCGGGTACGACGACTACGAGCGCGGCGGCTACTCCCGCTGGTCGTTCTTCGAGTACGTGAGCGAGCGCTACGGGCCCTCAGTCGTCAAGGAGGTATTCGACCGCGGCGCGCTGCTCGGTGACCCGAGCGCGACCGGGATCGACCTGGTGTCGGGCGCGCTCGCCGCGCACGGGCTGACGCTCGCGGATGTCTTCACAGGCTGGACGGCGGCGAACATGTCAGGCGACTACACGGCGCCGGGACTAAAGGGTGTGGCGCCACCCGTGCACACGACCGTGCAGGCAGGCGCGGTCGACGGCGCGATCCCCGTTCAGCGAGTCCCGGTCAACCACCTCGCGGCGCGCTATCTCTCGTTCAAGCGCGGCGACGGGACCAGCACCAACACCTGCTACGCGGCGACCCTCAACCTCACTGTCTCGTTCCCTGCAAGCCTCGGCGCCCGCCCGTCGTTCTACTGGACCGCGGCCGGCAGCAAGCTCGTCCCGCTCCCGGCAACCGGCGGCTCGGCGTCTGTCAGCCTGCCGTGGGACACCTGCTCCTGGAGCGCGCAAGGGTTGCTGTCCTTGCCGAATCCCAGCACGACTGCCGACGCCCAGCTCTTCACGGTCACGGGCTCTGTCGCAGTCGACGAGAAGACCATCGCCACCTCGAGCGCCCCGCCACCCTCGTCCGATCCCCATCCGACCGTCCCTGTCCCAGACAAGGACCCTGCTCCGACGATCGCCGTCTACGGTCCTCAGGTTCTCAAGCTCGGGCGGACGCAACGGGTGATCCACCTCGTCGTATTTTCCAGCGGCCCGGGCACGCTCGAGGGAACGTTGGGAGGGCGGAAGCTCGCGGCGAAGCGGCTGCGGGCAGGGAACAACGATCTGCGCTACCGGCTCCGGGCGCCCGCCGTACGCGTGGTCGCTGCCCGAGGTTCGATGCTCATGCTCACC
>JBKOXM010000184.1:0-6511 GCA_046724925.1 Actinomycetota bacterium
CCGCGCGCGCGCCAGGTCAGCAGGGCGTACCACGCGACGGAGAGCGCGCCGGTGCCCGCGAGCAGGAGCGCGAGGAGGCCGAGCGCGCGTCCCAAGCGGGCCGACGTGGCTCCACGGCCCGCGACCGTCAGCTCGGATCGCCTACGGCCCCTCCTCCCGAGCAAGAGGGCCGCGAGTCCGAAGACCGCGGCGACGGGGATTCCGACGGCCGAATCGATCAGGGCGACGTCTTCGCGGGTCTCCGCAACGTAGATCGCCGCCGGTAGAGCGGCCACGCCCAGAAGTCCGATCGGGATCGAGAGCACCGCGGCCACGTTCCGGCGGGCCTGCCGGCCCTCCGCCGTCGGCTGGAGAACCCCTTGACTCATCTCCTCCGCATCGTGTTCTACTGCTTCTCGTAGGGACGACCGATCGCCGCGGGCGGGATCGAGCGGCCGATCACGCCGGCGACCGCGATCAGCGTCAGGACGTACGGCAACGCCTGGAACAGGACGGCGACCGACCCGGAATACTCGGGCAGCCGTTGCGCGAGCGCGCTGGAGAAGCCGAACAGCAGCGCTGCTCCGAAGGCCCCGAACGGGCGCCAGGCGCCGAAGATCAACGCCGCGAGTGCGATGAATCCGCGCCCTGCGGTCATGTTCTCGTTGAACGAGCCGAGGAAGCCGATCGACAGGTATGCGCCGCCGAGCGCGGCGAGCACGCCGGAGGTCACCACGGCCGCATAGCGCGTCCCGTAGACCGAGATGCCGACCGTGTCGGCGGCGCGCGGATGCTCGCCGACCGAGCGGATCCTGAGGCCGATAGGCGTTCTGAACATCACCACGTAGGACACGACCAGCAGAGCGAGGCTGGCCCAGATCATCAAGTTCATCTGGCCGATCACGTCGCCGACGAAGGGGATGTCCTCTATCACCGGCAGCGTGACGTCGGGAATACGGGGGATGTCGGTCGGCGTCCCCGCGCCCTTGTAGTGGTCCACATAGAAGTAGCCGGTCACGCCGAGGGCCAGGAAGTTCACGGCCGTGCCGCTCACGATCTGATCGGCCCGCAGATGGATCGACACGAAGGCGTGGATCAGCGCCAGCAGGCCGCCGGCCACCATCGCGGCTAGGACGCCGAGCGGCCAGGATTCGAGCTCATCGGCCGCGAGGATCGCGAAGAACGCGCCGGTCAGCATCATCCCCTCGAGCCCGATGTTCACGACGCCGCTTCGCTCCGAGAACATGCCGCCGATCGCCGCGAATGTGAGTGGAGTTGCCCATCGCAGCGTCGCCGCCAGCAGCGCCGACCAGACGACGACGGTGTCGAGCTTGGCGCTGGAGGACTGGATCGCCAGCAACCCGAGCGCGATCCCGAGGATCCCAATCACGATCGCACCCCACCCCAGTCGGCGCTCGCCGCGAGTGACCGTCCAGATGCCGGCGGCGACGGCCAGGATCCCGATTGCGACGGGGACAAGCGCAGTCCGGAGGTCGTCGTAGCGCGTCGCGAGCGGCGGCAGCTCGAACCAGAAGGCGAGCGCCCCGAGCGCGATCCCGAGCATCCCGACGGCGCGCGGCCCGCGAGGGAGCCGATTGACCAGCGCGTTGCGGCGGATCGCCTCGGCGCCTGTGCTCACGGCGCGGCCTCCGACGGCCGGAGGCGCACGCGCTTGCGCAGGCGCCACACGTAGATGACGATCAGGTCGGCGCCGACGAAGAGCAGGATGAGTGCCTGGATCATCAAGGTCAGGTTGCCCGCCAGCTCGGGCGGGAAGGTCTCCGGATCGAGGTTGCGGGTCGAGGTTCCGTTCAGCAACGCGCCGAACAGGACTGCGGAGAGGAAGACTCCGACGGCGGTGTTCCGGCCGAGGAGCGCGACGGCGATCCCGAGGAACGGGAGCGTCAGGTTCTGGATGTCGATGACGCCGATCCGGAACTGCCAACCGAGGATGTCCATTGCTCCGGCAAGTCCCGCGAACGAGCCCGAGACCGCCATAGCCAGGAAGTAGTTGCGGGCGACGCTGATGCCGCCGTAGCGGGCCGCCTCGGGGTTGTAGCCGACGGCGCGCACCTCGTACCCGAGAGTGGTGCGGTTGAGAACGACCCAGTAGACGACGAGGGCTGCCAGAGCGATGAAGAAGCCGATGTGCGCGCCCTGGAGCGCCCGCTCGCCCCACCAGATCGGGAGCTTCGCACCGTCGACGACATCGTCCGTCACCGGGACCGCCTCGTCGAAGTGGTTCTGGAGCGGGCCACCCTGTCCGACCAGGTAGATGCCGATCCAGTAGGCGATCCAGTTGAGCATGATCGTCGTGATGACCTCGTGTGCGCCCACGGTCGCCTTCAGGATTCCGGCGATGCCTGCCCACACGGCCCCGGCGAGCCCGGCGAGGACGATGCAGAGGAAGATATGCGGGAGCGGTGCCAGGTCGGTGAACCGAGAACCGACCCATGCCGCCGTGAGCGCGCCGACGATGTACTGGCCGAGCCCGCCGATGTTGAACATCCCGCAGCGGAAGGCGAACGCCACGGCCAGTCCGGTCAGGATCAAGGGTGTCACGTAGAGCAGCGTCTGCTGGAGGTTGTAGGCGGCCTCCGATGTGTTCGCGTTCGAATCCCACAAGAACGGGAAGCTGCTGTGCGGCTCGATCTGGAAGAACCAGTTGAGGCCGGTCCCGTCGAAGATCGCCCTGTAGGTCGAAAGAGGATTCTCGCCCGTCGCGAGCACGACGAGCCCGCCCACGAAGAAGGCGAAGAACGCCGTCAGGATCGGAATGAGGATGCCCCCGACCCGCTGGTAGCCGGCGAGCCGGGCGGCGACTGAGGGGATGCCGCCCTCGGGGGCGGGCGACTCCGGGGCGGTGGGTGCGGTCAAGCCGCCGCCGCTCTTGTGAGCCCGGTCATTGCGCGACCGAGGTCTTCCTCGGAGACCTCGGGTGGGTACTCCCCGACGATCCCGCCCTCGTAGATCACGAGGATGCGGTCGGAAAGCGAGAGGACCTCGTCGAGCTCCAGCGAGACCAGCAGCACACCGCGGCCCTCGTCGCGCTCCTCGATCAGGCGGCGGTGGACGAACTCGATCGCCCCCACGTCGAGCCCGCGAGTCGGCTGAGCGGCCAGGAGGACACGTGGGTCGCGGCTGACCTCGCGCGCGACGACGACCTTCTGTTGATTGCCGCCCGACAGCGCTCCTGCTCGGGTGTTTGGTCCGCCGCCGCGCACGTCGAACTCGGTCAGAAGTCTCCCTGCGCGCTCGATCAGCCGCCGCGGGCTCAGCCAGCCGAGCCGGGAGTTCGGCGGATCGTCGT
The DNA here is from genome assembly GCA_046724925.1 of Actinomycetota bacterium. Classification (GTDB taxonomy): domain Bacteria; phylum Actinomycetota; class Thermoleophilia; order Gaiellales; family Gaiellaceae; genus JBKOXM01. The sequence goes on from JBKOXM010000184.1 coordinate 3,290, forward strand.
AGTCGTGCAGCGCGATGTTCTCCGCCAGGCTGAACTCGAGGACGAGGCCGCGTTTCTGCCGGTCCTCGGGAATGTGGCCGAGACCGTGGTCGAGGTGCTTGCGGGCGCTTTCCGTCGTGACGTCGCGCCCGCCGAGCGTGATCCTCCCTCCGGCCGGCCTGAGGAGGCCGGTGATCGCGTCGATGAGCTCGGTCTGGCCGTTCCCGTCCACGCCCGCAATGCCGACGATCTCGCCTGCTCGAACCTCGAACGAGACGTCCCGCACGGCCGGCAGTCCGCGGTCGTCGATGACCGAAAGGTTCTCGACGCTCAAGAGCGGCTCGCCCGGCTGGGCCGCGGTCTTGTCGACGCGCAGGACGACCTCGCGACCGACCATCATGCGGGCCAGCGATTCCTCCGTCGCCCCCTCGCGCCCGACTGTGTCGATCTTCTTTCCGCGGCGCAGGACGGTGATCCGGTCCGCGATCTCGAGCACCTCTCCGAGCTTGTGGCTGATGAAGATGATGGAGATCCCCTCGCGCGTGAGCGTGCCGAGGATCTCGAACAGCTGTCTCGCCTCCTGTGGCGTCAGGACCGCCGTCGGCTCGTCGAGGATGACGATGTCCGCGTTGCGGTAGAGCGCTTTCATGATCTCGACGCGCTGCTCCTGGCCGACCGAGATCTGCTCGATCCGTGCGCTCGGATCGATCGCGAAGCCGAATGCCTTCGAGAGGTCCTCCACCCGACGGGACGCGGCGGCGTGGTCGAGGAAGATCGCACCGTGCTTCGGCTCGTTCGCGAGCACGATGTTCTCGGCGACGGTCATGACCGGGATCAGCATGAAGTGCTGGTGCACCATTCCGATCCCATGTGCGATCGCATCCTTCGGCGACGACATCGTCACGCGCTCGCCCCGAACGCGAATCTCGCCTTCGTCCGGCCTGTAGAGCCCGTACAGGACGTTCATCAGCGTCGACTTCCCCGCGCCGTTCTCGCCGAGGAGCGCGTGCACCTCGCCCCTGCGTAGGTCGAAGTCGATCGAGTCGTTCGCGACGATCCCGGGGAACCGCTTCGTGATCCCGCGCAGCTCGAGCAGTGGGGTCTCAGCGACGCCAGCCTCCACGACCCGATTCTATGAAGGTACTGCAGGTATGAGCCGCCCGTACGAGCGACGAGGGCGGGCCAGTGGGCCCGCCCTCAGTCGAGTCAAGGGGCTTTCGCTAGAGCGTCGTCGGCGGCTTGATCGTGCCGTCGATGATCTGCTGCTTCAGCTCGTTCATCTTGTCGATGTCGGCCTGATTGACCTTCGAGCTGATCTTGCCGATCGCCACACCCTCGTTCTCGAGGTCGAATGTCGCGTCGGTGCCACCCTTGAAGGTCCCGTCCTGGACGGCCTTGACCGTCAGATACACCGATTGGTCGACCCGCTTGACCGCGCTCGTGAGGATGTGCGGGCCGAGGTCGGACTGATCCTTGTCCACGCCGATTCCCCACTTCCCTTTCTGCTTCGCCGCGTCGAGGGCCCCGAGACCACAGCCGCCTGCCACCTGGAAGACGACCTGTGAGCCCTGTGCGATCTGGTTGAGCGCCACTTCCTTGCACTTGTCCTGCGCGGTGAAGTCCTGCGAGTAGCCGACGAGCACCTTGATTCCCGGGTTGCACTTCTGCGCGCCCGCCCGGTATGCGGCAATGAAGATGTCGACGGTCGGGAGCTTGATCCCGCCGACCGCGCTGATCACCTGTTTGCCGCCCTGGCGCTTCGTCACCAGCCCCGCCAGACAGCCGATCATGTAGCTGTTCTCGTTCGTCGCGAAGGTCAGGCCCTGGACGTTCGGATTCGACTTGAACGGCGGCGCCTTGACCGAGTAGTCGACAATCGCGAACTTCGCGTTCGGGAACCGCTTGGACGCGGTGTTGGTCGCGTCCGCGAGCAGGAAGCCCACCGCGATACCCAGCTTGTAGTCGCCGCGCGCGGCCGTCGCCAAGTTGGGGACGTAGTCGTTCGTCTGCCGGGACTCGATCGCTCGGCCGGTGATTCCCAGGTCGGTCTCAGCGCGCCGGAGGCCCTCGAGCGCCGATTGGTTGAACGAACGGTCGTTGAACCTGCCGACGTCGCTGACGAGTGCCACCCTCATGTTCTCGCCTTGCTGCGCCTGACCGGTTGTCGTGTCTTCCCCCTCCTCGTCGTCGCCCCCGCAGGCGGTCGCGCCCAGGACGAGCACGAGCCCCGACAGGAGCGCCGTCGACCACAGCATCAGTCGTCTTGCTTTCACCAAGCTTCCTCCTCCTCCCGTAAGACCGGGCGATGCTACCCCGATCTGGGCGCGCGTACTAGGTGGAACCGATCGAACGCCGGAGCGACGCGGCGAGCTCAGTCCCGATCGGCGACACCGCTGACGAGGTGGCCGAGATCGCCTTCGTGAGCGAGCACGCGCCTCGGCTTCGAGCCCTCGTAGCCCGAGATGATCCCCCGCCGCTCGAGCATGTCGATCAACCGTCCCGCCCGCGTGTAGCCCACGCGGAGCCGGCGCTGGAGCAGGGAAACCGAGGCTGTCTGGGTCTGGAGGACGACCTCGATCGCCCGTTCGAGCAGCGGATCCTCGTCGGGATCGAAATCACCGTCCTCGTCCACGCCTTCCTCGAACACCTCCGGCAGCTCGAGATAGCCCTCATCCAGCTCCTGCTCGCGCTGCGCGCGGCACGCCTCGACCACGAGCGCGATCTCCTCTTCGCTCACGTACGCGCCCTGGAGCCGCTGTAGGCGCGAGGTGCCGAGCGGCTTGAACAGCATGTCGCCCTGGCCGAGGAGACTCTCCGCCCCGGACTGATCGAGGATCACGCGCGAGTCGGTCTGGCTCGAGACGGCGAATGCGATCCTGGACGGGACGTTCGCCTTGATCATCCCGGTGATCACGTCGACCGACGGTCGCTGCGTCGCGAGCACTAGGTGGATGCCGACCGCGCGCGACTTCTGCGCGAGCCTGATGACGGCGTCCTCGACCTCCTGCGGGGAGATCATCATCAGGTCGGCAAGCTCGTCGATGACGACGAGCAGGTACGGCAAGGTCGGCTCCCCTCGGCGCCGCAACGCGCGGTTTGCTTCGGGCAGGTTGCGGGCTCGGACGAGCGCGAGCCGCTCGTAGCGGTGTTCCATCTCGCCCACGACGTTCGCGAGCGCGGCCGAGGCCTGCTTCGGGCTGGAGACGACCGGCGTCAGAAGATGCGGGATCGACTCGTAGAAGC
>JBKOXM010000008.1:0-12207 GCA_046724925.1 Actinomycetota bacterium
CGCGGTAGACCCGCGTGACGATGTTTCCGTCGCGACTCCTCTGGAGCGCTTCGTCGACCATGGCATCAAGGTCGATTCGCAGTTCGGCCTGCTGTGGGGTCATCGTGAAGTTACGCCTCAGGTAGACCGTCTGAACCGGCCGATTCAGCAGCGGCACCAGCTGCTGTTCGAGCGCCAATCGCGCGCCCTGCGCGCTGAGGTCGCTGACGTCGACCGGCCCGATCCGGATGCCCTCAGCGATCCGGTTGGACTGCGAGGCATCGTAGGCGTACACGGCGCCGGCGCTCGACCCGACGAGCGCGACGAGAACGACTGCAAGCACGAGCAGCCAGCGTTTCCACATGGTGGGCCCATCATTATGCGAATCGCGCGCGGTTTTGCTCGCCTTCTACGACGGGGCTCGCCCCGGAGGTCCGGCTCAGCGAGCCTTCGAGCTCGTTCTGATCGGTGCCGGACAGCGCCAGATCTCGATGCCGCGAACGATGCCTTGGCGCTTGCACGAGCGGCGTGACAGGTCCGGTCGACCCTCGAGCTTGCCCGGACGACACGCCGCCCAGTAGCCCGACCTACCGGCGGGCGCCGCTACCGCCGAGCACGAGCCGACGAGTTCTGCCTCGTGGATTAGTCGGCCGTCCTTGATCGCCACCATCAGCGCGAAGACGGCCAAAGCCAGGACGAACACTCTGAGCATCGGGTCCTTCCCAAAGCCCCGAACCGTTTGAATGTTTGCGCCATATATCGACCTGCGCCTCGAGTCGGATTAGCCCTCGGAAAGGCGTTTTGCGGCAGGCGCGTTCGAGCTTTGGCTACCGAAGCCCGCCGAGCTGGTGATGCGCCTTGAAGAAGTTCTCCGAGCCTGCAGTCGCCATCGCGGCGGAGGCGGAGATCTCGAGTGCCAGCGTCGTCGCCGCCACGATCTGGGCGAAGCGATAGACCTTGCCCGCGCCGGCGCAATCCATGAGCGCGAGCCACGAACGTGCGTACGGGAGTGTCGTGCCGCCGCCGATCGTCGCCACCTCGAGACCGGGGAGTCGGATCGTCACGTGCAGGCCGTCCTCCACGCGATGTGCAGTGCCATGCGCCATCGAGCTCGTACCGACCATGCCGATGTCCTGGCCGGTCGCGGTGAACAACGCGGCGATCGCCGTCGCCGGCGTGAAGGCGACCGACTGCATTCCCGAAGCGACCGAACCGTGTGTGCCGACGAAGGCGAGCTCGAGCAGGTCCTCGGTCGTCGTCCGCAAGACCCGCCGAACGGCCTCGTCGGTCAGCGTCGTCTCCGCGATCACCGTCTTCCCGTGACCGCCGCGCTCGAAATAGCGGTGAGAGGGCTTCTTGTCCCCGCCCATGTTCCCCTCGAGCATCGAGCGGCGGGGCTTCACCGGCGAGCGGTCGGCGACGAAGCCCTGGTTCAGGGCAAAGCTGTTCCGCGTGACCATGTTCAGGCCGACGGCGTCACCGGTCGTGTACGCGTACATGACGTGGCAGGCAGGCCCGACGACGTGCGTCTCGACCTCGCGCAGCTTCGCGTGGCGTGACAGGCCTTCGGCCGGTGCGCTCTCCAGCCAGGAACGCATCTCCTCCGTCTGGCTCTCGATCCAGCGCGCGAAGACGACGGCCTCCGCGGCGTCCGCGAAGAGGAAGGCGCAGGCGCGCGTCATTCGGTCTCGCAGGACATGGGTGCGGAAGCCGCCCGACTCTCCCACCGCTCGGGCGCCGCGGTAGACAGATACGGCCAACCCGCCTTCGGTGTTCGCCAGCGGCACATACACCTGCTCGCGGGCTCGACCACGCTCCTCGAGCCGCCCCTGGGGCTCGGTCAACTCATAGTCGGCGAGCTCGATGTCGATCGGGCCGACCACGGCGACCGGGACGACGGCCACGCCGGTCAAAGCCTCCGTTGCGCGCGCGAAGGCGCCGAGATCGTCCCAGAACACCTCGCCGTCCTGGGCGAGCCCGCGGAGCGCCTCCTGGCGCGCGCGGATCGACTCGGAGTCGTTTCTCCGGGGCCAGCGCTTCAGCTCCACGTCAAGGAGCTTAGTGCCCCACTCGCGTTAATCTCTGGCCGATGGCGACCGAGCTGGTGACGCCCGAGCGCACCGAGGGACGCGAGGCGTACGCGGGTGTCCTGCGGTTCTACGAGCTGGCCAAACGAGCCGAATGGCACGTGCGAGACCTGCCCTGGGGCGAGATCCCGCCCATCCCCGAGTCGTCGGGCTCCCCACAGAAGCAGGCGCGACGGAAAGATCTCTGGCGCTCCGTGGTCTCGCAGCAGCTCCAGGCCGACATGCTCGCCTGCGAGATGTCCTCCCAGCTGCTAAACGTCGCGCCCGATCCTGAGGCGAAGCTGTACTACTCGACGATGGTGCAGGACGAGTCTCGCCACACGGAGGCGTGGCTCAAGCTCGCCGAGGAGGCCGGCGGCACTGCGGAACGGGATCCACATCTGGACGAGCTCGCGCGCATGACGCTCGAGGCCGACACGATCGAGGAAAAGGTCTTTCAGATGCAGGTCTTCTTCGAGCGCCTGATCATCGGCCGCTTCCGGCTGATCGCGCGGTCCTCGCGCGGAACTGTCCTCGAGGATCTCTGCAACCGGCTGACGACGGACGACGGCATCCACCACGGAGCGGGGATGGCCTACGAGAAGGTCCTGCTCCAGGGCGCCACGGAGCGCACGAAGCGGAAGCTCGTGAAGGCTGCGAACACGCTGTTGCCAGTCTTCGTCGCCCACGCGCTCTGGCGGCCGAAGGAGCGCGCGTGGATCGGACGGGCGATGGAGGCGCGCGACGCTCAGCGCCTTCGCGAGGACATCGAGCAGGGCGTGCGGCTGGCGGAGTCGCTCGGACTGGACGTCAGCGACGTCGAGCTTCCCGTCTAGGGCTTGAGCGCCACGCTGATGGACGGCAGGGCGCTTGCTGAGCGGGTGCGGGCCGAGGTCGCCGCGGCGGTCCTCGAAGTGGGCGCGCCGGGCCTGGCGACCGTGCTCGTGGGCGACGACGAAGCCTCGCAGATCTACATCAGCCTCAAGCACGACGCGGCGGAGAAAGCCGGAATCCGCGCGATCGATCACCGCTTGCCTGCGGACGCGTCCGAGGACGATGTCCTCGAACTTCTCACCGAGCTGAACGCGGACGAGGCGATCGACGCCATCCTCGTCCAAACACCGTTGCCCGGACAGCTCGACGAGGCGAAGGTGCTCGAGGCGGTCGATCCAGCCAAGGACGTGGACGGCTTGCATCCGTTCAACGCCGGCCTGCTCTACCTGGGCCGCAACCGTCTCGTCCCGGCAACGCCGCTCGGCGTCATGCGACTGCTGGACGAGTACGGGATCCCGACGGCAGGAGCACGCGCGGTGGTCGTCGGTCGCAGTCAGATCGTGGGACGACCCACCGCGATGCTTCTTGTCCAGGGGAATGCGACCGTTACGATCTGCCACTCGCAGACCGAGGATCTGGCACGAGAGACGCTCGACGCCGACATCCTCGTAGTTGCCGTGGGCGTGGCGCATCTCATCACCGGCGACATGGTGAAACACGGCGCGACCGTGATCGACGTCGGCATGAATCGCACTGAGGCCGGCCTCGTCGGCGACGTGGATCCCGCCGTGGCCGAGATCGCAGGCCACCTCACGCCGGTGCCCGGCGGCGTCGGACCGATGACGATCGCGATGTTGCTCGACAACACCGTCAGGGCCGCTCGACTGCGTCGCGGGGCTCTTGCCTCAGCCTCGAAGGGCGGCTACAGTTCTCGCGCTTCAACGTAAGTCGACGGCTCGGTGCCCGGGCCGTCGTTTGTTTGTAGTAAGGGAGGAATCGTTGGCTCAGGGCACCGTCAAGTGGTTCTCGAACGAGAAGGGGTACGGCTTCATCGAGCGCGAGGGCGGGGACGACGTGTTCGTCCACTTCACCGCGATTCAGATGGAGGGCTATCGGTCGCTGACCGAAGGCCAGCGCGTAGAGTTCGAGGTCGTCCAGGGCCCCAAGGGCGCTCAGGCGGCGAACGTCACCGCGGTCTAAGACTTCCTTTCGGAACCGTTTCAAAGGGCCCCGGAAGGGGCCCTTTTTATTCCGCGGAAAGTGCTTCGCACTTCCGCGGATAGCACCAGGCATATTCCGATCCAAGCTCTGGGAGGATTCGGGCGAATGGCGATTACCAGGGACGAGGTTCTGCACGTTGCACGACTGGCTCAGCTGGCCCTGAGCGAGGAAGAGATCGAGCGCCTTGGCGCGCAGCTGAATGCGATCCTCGATGCCGTCGGGAAGGTCTCGGAGCTCGACCTGGCCGGCGTCGAGCCGACAGCGCATCCGCTCGACGTCGTCAATGTCCTCGAGGACGACGAGCCGTGGTCGTCGCTGCTGATCGAGGAAGCACTTGCGAATGTCCCGGATCGCGAAGGGGACTTCTTCCGGGTACCGCCGCCGGGCCGCGGTGGGGAGGAGGGCGCCCCGTGATCCTGCGAAGCCGCGTGACGCTCGGACTTCGCGACGGTTCGATTCCACACAACCGTCACGAAGCCGTCAGCCAGCCACGCGCATTTCCTCGATACCGTGCTTGCAGGGGCCTCGAGGGCCCCTTGGGGGCGGTTTGGGGGGCGTGCTTGTGATCGACACGCTGCGTCTGACCGCCGAGGAGGCCGCTTCGCTGCTCGACCGTCGCGAGATCTCGGCGGCCGAGCTCCACCGCGCATACTTGGACGCCATCGAGGAGCGGGACGCGGAGCTCCACGCCTACCTCAGGACCGTCGACGAGCCCCGAGGCGAGGGAGTTCCGATCGCGTTCAAGGACGTCGTTTCGACGAAGGGGGTCGAGACGACCGCGGGCTCGAAGATTCTGGCGGGATACACGCCGGTCTACGACGCGACGGTCGCGGCGCGCTGCAAGGACGCCGGCCTGCCGCTGCTCGGCAAGACCAACATGGACGAGTTCGCGATGGGCTCGTCGACGGAGAACTCGGCCTACGGGCCAACGCGCAACCCCTGGGACCCGGAGCGCGTCCCCGGCGGCTCGTCCGGCGGCTCGGCCGCCGCCGTTGCCGCCGGAATGGCGCCGTGGGCCCTCGGATCGGACACCGGCGGCTCGATCAAACAGCCTGCCGCGCTCTGTGGCCTGGTCGGCCTGCGTCCGACCTACGGCTCGGTCTCGCGGTACGGCATCGTCGCCTTTGCGTCCAGTCTCGACCAGATCGGCCCGATCACGAAGACGGTTCGCGACAACGCCCGTCTCTACTCGATCATCTCGGGGCGCGATCCGCTCGACACGACTACGGTCGAGCTCCCAGAAGCCGTGCGTGAGCCGGATGCGAATGATCTCAAGGGCCTGCGTGTCGGAGTGCCGCGTGAGCTGAACGAGGCGGAGGGGATCGCCCGCGGCGTGACGGAGGCCGTGCAGCGCGCGATCGAGCTCTGCCGCGACCTCGGCGCCGACGTGGGGGAGTGCGAGCTACCTCGTTCGGTCGAGTACGGACTGGCCTGCTACTACCTGATCGCACCGTCGGAGGCCTCGTCCAACCTCGCCCGCTACGACGGCGTCCGCTACGGGCCGCGCGCGCCCGCGGAAACCGTCGAGGAGATGCAGGAGCGCACCCGGGCGGACGGATTCGGTGACGAGCCGAAGCGGCGGATCATGCTGGGCACATATGCGCTCTCGGCGGGCTACTACGAGGCCTACTACGGGCAGGCGCAGAAGGTGAGGACGGTGATCCGCGAGGAATTCGCTGCCGCGTTCGAGCACTTCGACGTGCTCGTCAGCCCGACCTCGCCCACCGTCGCCTTCCGGCTCGGCGAGAAGACCGAGGACCCGATCGCGATGTACCTCGCCGACGTGCTCACGATTCCGCCGAACATGGCTGGGCTGCCGGGCCTCTCGATTCCGTGCGGGCTTTCGGAGGGCCTGCCGGTCGGACTGCAGCTGATCGGGCCTCAGTTCTCGGAGAACGTCCTCTTCCGGACCGGCCACGCGCTCGAGCGCGCGCTGGAATTCGACTACGTGCCTCCAAGGCTGGCCGCATGAAGACGATCGTCGACCGGAGCGCCACGTTCGTGCCCAGCTGCGTGCGGCGGTTCGATTTCCTGGAGCGCGCCGGCTTTCACCGAGGCCTGTCCGAAGGCGGAAGCGCGGTGCTGTACCGCCGTGACTCGACGGGAATCAAGCTCAGCCTCGAAGCGGGCGAGCGCGAGCTGTGGGTGTCCCGAATCGAGCTCGTCGGCGGGAAGACGCCGCCGATCTTTGCGTGGGCCCCCTCGCACGAGCGGCGACTCGCCGAGATCGAGATCAAGACGACGATCGAGAACGCGCTCGACTCCGCGGCATTCGTCGTCAGGAGGGCTCTCGATGGCTAGCTGGGAGCCGGTCATCGGCCTCGAGATCCACGTCCAGCTCAAGACGCGGACGAAGATGTTCTGCCGATGCGAGGTCGGCTTCGGCGCCGACCCGAACTCGCGCACGTGTCCGATCTGCCTCGCCCACCCGGGGGCGTTGCCGATCCCCAACCGCCGGGCGGTCGAGTGGACAATCAAGCTCGGCCTCGCACTGGGCTGCGAGATCGCCGACCACGCGATCTTCCACCGCAAGAACTACTTCTACCGCGACCTTCCGAAGGGCTACCAGATCTCCCAGTACGACGAGCCGCTCTGCCTCGACGGCCGCTTCGTCCTGCCGGACGCCGACGGTGACGAGGAGATCGGAATCGTGCGCGCTCATCTCGAGGAGGACGCAGCCAAGTCGGTCCATGTAGGCGGTGAGGCGGGACGCATCGTCGGGGCTCGCTATTCGCTCGTCGATTTCAACCGCGGCGGCACGCCACTCGTCGAGATCGTGACGCAGCCTGACCTCCGCTCGAGCGAGCAGGCGACGCGGTTCCTGCGCCTGCTCCGCCAGACCATCGTCGAGCTCGGGATCTCGGACGCCGAGATGGAGAAAGGGTCGCTTCGCTGCGACGCCAATGTGTCGGTGCGTGAGTCGAGCGAGAGCGAGCTGCGCACCCGCTGGGAGTTGAAGAACATGAACTCGTTCACGTTCATCGGGCGCGGGATCGAGCGGGCGCTCCAAGAGCAGATTGCGCTGTACGAGTCGGGTGGCGCGGTCGTGCAGCAGACGTATGACTACGACGCCGACCGCAACACGCTGACACCGCATCGAATCAAGGAGGAGGCGGACGATTACCGTTATTTCCCCGAGCCGGATCTGGTGCCGGTCGAGCCGGAACGCGAGCTGGTCGAGCGTCTGCGCGCCGAGCTTTCGGAACTGCCTGGGGCGCGTATCCATCGCCTGGCGGAGACGCTGGACTTCGAGACCGCGCTCGGTCTGGTCTCCAGTGGACGCGACAGGCTCTACGAAGCCGTGGTGGCGGCCGGGCTGGATCCGCGTCAGGCGTCGAACGTGCTCATGAACCAGTTCGCGGCCAGTGGCGTGGATCCGTCAGTCGTCGACGCCGCCGAGCTCGCGAAGCTGATCGACGCGCGTGAGCGGATCCCGCGCGCGGCGTTCACGGATGCGCTTGCTGCAAGCGGCTCGCCTGGCTTCTCGGCCGACCGCTATCTGACCGACGGTCTCGTCGCCGACGTCTCGGAGCTCGAGCCGCTGATCGAGCGCGTGCTGGCGGAGAACCCGCAGCAGGTCGAGTCGTACCGCGCCGGAAAGGAAGGGCTGCTCGGCTACTTCGTCGGCCAGGTGATGAAGGCGACGCAAGGCAAGGCCGACGCGAAGGTCGTGAACGAGCTCCTGCGCGCGAAGCTCAAGGCCTGGGAGAGGCGGCGCGCCTAGCGGCGCGCCAGCACGTCGAGGAGCCAGGCGCGCGGGAGACGCAGCCGGTATTCCTCAAGCGCCCAAGTGGCGTGCATGTACCCCATTGCCCGAGCCTCGCATGTCCACCGGACGGCGACGCCGAGTCTCGGCTAGGAGTCGGACGAGGCCGAACGGCGGCGCGTTCTCGTCGGAGTGGGCGGCGCGGTCTCCTCCTGCCGTCGCCTCTCACGTGCCTTTTTCTTGCGGCGACGGTCTGCGCTCCACCGACGAATAGGCCGATCTCCTCGTCCCATTGAACGTGACCCTAACCGCGCCAGCCGTCGCGTGTACCCACCCACGGGGGTGGGAGTCCGACCGTAACGCGGATCTGGACGCGCCGGGGTGCCGATTTCGTGCCGTGTTCTCGGGCGGGGATCCTTCAAGCGAGGGACGCCCTCTGCCGATACGTGTGGCGGCCATGCCACGCCGCTCCTGGATAGTCGTGACCGTTGCTGCTGCGGCCCTGGTTCTCACACCGATCGCCGGCGCGATGGGCAGCCCGGACGTGGCGGCGCTTCAGGTCGCCCTGCGGGCCAAGGGTGTCTACCCCGGCACGATCGACGGCGTCAAAAGCGAGGCGACCGATCGGGCTGTGCGTGCTTTCCAGCGCAAGGCCGGCCTCCTGGTCGACGGTGTCGTGGGCCCCAAGACTCGTGCGGCGCTGGGCCGCTTCGGGCGTCACCGAATTGGGAGCCGCCCCCTGTCGGAGGGGAAGGTCGGCTGGGACGTCGCTGCTCTCCAGTACGCACTGGCCTGGCACGGCTTTCCGTCCGGGACATTCGACGGCCGCTTCGGACGGCACACCACTGCCGCGCTGCGGGGGTTCCAAAAATGGTCGCGGCTCGAGGTCGACGGCGTCGCGGGGCGGGCAGTGTTCAAAGCACTCGCCCAGCCTCCGATTGGCTCGCCGCTCCCCTTGGCGTCGCCGCTCGATCTACCGTGGACCGATGTCTTCGGGCCGCGTGGCGCTCGGTTCCACACCGGGATCGACTATCCCGCTCCGACCGGGACTCCGATCGCGGCCGCAGGCGCGGGGCGGGTCGTCTTCGCGAGCTGGTATCCGGGCTACGGGAACCTCGTCTCGATCGCCCACGGCTCAGGAGTCCGGACGCTCTACGCGCATCTGTCGACGCTCACGGTCAAGCTCGGCGCGCGCGTTGCGGCGGGAGCGCGCGTTGGCCTGGTCGGCTCGACGGGCGAGTCGAGCGGCCCCCATCTCCACTTCGAGGTTCGTGTCCGCGGGGCAGCCGTGGACCCGCTGACCGCGCTCAGCTAGCTCAGCGCTCTAGATCAGACCGCAGTAGCGTGCGGCTGAGGCGGCGCTTGTGCCGCCGTCTTCAGGACGCGCGATTCATTCGCGCGTCCGTCTGAAATGACCGGTCGACCCGCCGTGCGAAGCGTTACGCAGGCGTGGGCGGCCTGGAGACGTCAAATCGTCTAGATCAAGCCGCAAGCCCGCGCCGTGTTCGGCCACGGATAGAAGCCACGGCCGCTGCGGTAGGCGCGTTCGGCCACCCACATCTGTTCCAGCGGCGTCCAGTGATCCGCGGTTCCCTTCTGGCGCAGCAGCCACCGCCCGTAGCGGCGCTGGAAGGAAAGATCCATCTGGAGGCCGCCGTAGTACGGCGGATTCGGGTCGTTCCATGCGCCCTCGTGGCGATGGATGCAGAGCCAGGCGGCCCGGCGTGGGGGACGCGCGGCGAGCTTGCGGTTTAGAACGAAGCGGCGCTTCCAGAGATCGCGAACCCACCGGTGGTAGTTGGGGTTCGGGTTGACGCGCACGCTGTTCGAGTACGGAGTCCTCGCTTTACCCATCAGCCGCTGCCAGCGCCAGGTGCGCCGGCGAAAGAGGTCGATCTGCTCGAAGACCTCGGGATCGACGTACTGGAGGCCCCGCGGCTGCTCCGCCTTACCCTTGACGACTTTGAGCTCGGGATTGGCCGGTTGTGCGAAGACGACGGCTGCAAGCGCGCTCACGAACGCCAGCAGGACCGGGATGAAACGCCTCAATGAACTCCCCCTAGGAAACGGTCGGGCGGAACGCAGAAATGGCCGCAGTGCGTCCCGGCGTGTTCAGGTACGAAGGGGTGAGACGGCCCCTTTGCAGGGAAGTTAGTTGCCTCGGTTGCCTGGAAAGGCAAAACCTATGTAAAGGAGCACCGCGGCAACAGCGATGAAGAAGGCTGTCTCCGCCACTCCGAGTCCCGCAAGTCCGCTTCCCACGGCGGCTACAGCCACACCGGCCAGGATCAGGGCGTTCCCGACTGTTCTGCGCCGAATTGTCAGGAGCGCCACCGTCACTACGGCCAGCGTTCCCAGGGAGTTCGCGACAATCGCAACGAGCCGTGCGGGCACGAGCTCGAGGTGCCCCTGGGCCTCAGGGATGCTCGTCGCGGCCACCGGCGGGTCGATCGGGACCGCCAGCGCGATGCCGATCGCGAAGCCCGCGTACACGAGCGCGAGGGGTCCAGCCCAGCGACGGCGGACGAGGAGCAGCGAGCCGGCCCCGAGCAACGGTGCAGTGAGCAGTCCGCCGAAGAGGTAGTAGGCGCGAAACACGCGATCGTTCCAGCCGGCCGCCGCGCCCCACGCGAGCGCGGCCGAAGCAAGCGCGTACGCGAGGAGGGAGGTCGACCACGCGGCGAGCGCAGGCCCACGGCGCTCTCGCCAACGCTCGAAGAGCGCACCGGCAAGGCGGAGCGCGATCAGCGCTGCGGCGAAGGCGACAAGTGCCTCCATACGCAGGTAGTGTCGCGCGCATGGAGGGGCCCGGTCGCTGGGCTGCCGCCGCGGGTGCGGTTGCCCTTGCGCTCGTGAGTGGCGCCACGGCGGCACGGGCACCCGGAGACTTCGCCGCCGTCGCGCTTAATGTCCTTCCGCCCGGTGAGTCGGGAGCGCTTGCGCTCGACCGTCACTCGACCGACCAGATCCCGCTCTACGACGGCCTGACGCCTCGCTTCGACCGGGTTCGGCCAATTGACCTGAACCGCTATTTCAAGTCTGCTCGCTTCGGGGTTGGGGGCGCGGGTCCCACTCGAGTCGAGCCGACGGGAAGATCCGGCCTGCGGCTCATACGGGACCGCTGGGATGTGGCCCACGTCTACGGGCGAACACGCGCGGACGTGATGTACGGCGCCGGCTGGGTGACCGCCGAGGACCGCGGCGTGCTCCTCTCACTGCTTCGGTACCCGGGACGGGTTGCGGCGATCGACGTTCCCAACCTCAACCCCTTCTCACTCGTCGGCGCGACTCGGCGTTTCGTGCCTAGCCCGCAGACCGAAGCCGCGCTCGACGAGCAGGTCCGGACCCTCCAGGGTCTAGGCGCGAGGGGGCAGCAGGCGCTTCGCGATGTCGACGCCTTCCTCCTCGGCCTAAACGCCTACAACGAATCACACGGCAGCACTTCGACGCCCTGGACGCGTCGGGACGTCGCATCGGTCGTAGCGCTGCTCGTGGCGCGATTTGGGGCGGGGGGCGGCAACGAGGTGCGCGTGTCCCAGTTTCTCTCCGCGCTGCAGCATCGACTGGGTCCGAATGCTGGCCGCGCCGCCTGGGACGACCTGCGCGAGCAGAACGATCCCGAAGCACCCGTCGCCGTGCGAGGCCGCTTCCCTTACGACGTTTCCGGAGGCGGCGATAGCGGCGGGGTGGTGGTCGACGACGGCAGCTTCGAGCCGATTCTCTTCGCGAGGCCGACTGCATCAACGACGCAGGTCGCGATGTCGAACGCGCTTCTCGTCTCAGCCCGTCGCTCGGTGAGCGGAAGGCCGATCATGGTCGCGGGTCCCCAGGTCGGTTTCTTCTACCCCGAGCTGCTGATGGAGCTCGACCTCCACGGCGGCGGCATCGACGCGCGCGGCGCCACCGTGCCCGGCCTCAGCTTCGTGATTCTGGTCGGCCGCGGAAAGGACTTCGGCTGGAGCTTGACTTCCTCTGGTGCCGACGTGATCGATCAGTTCGTCGAGATTCTCTGCGGCGGCGACGATGTTCACTACCTCTATCAGGGCTCGTGCCGCGAGATGGGCACATTCGACGCGGGAACGCTGGTGGTCCAGGACGGATCGTCGGAGCGCGTCGTCTTCCCCACGACCGTGCACGGGCCGGTTGTCGGGTACGCAACCGTCGGCGGCCGTCGCGTGGCGATCTCCCGGCAGCGTTCGACGCGCGGGCGTGAAGCGGCTTCCGCCCTCCCGCTTCAGCAGCTGATGGCAAACCGGGCCACCTCAGCCCAGAGCTTCTTCCGGATCATGCATTCGTTTGAGGCCTCGCTGAACGTTTTCTACGTCGACCGCCGCCAGGTCGCGCAATACAGCGCGGGGCGGCTTCCGCTCAGGGCTCCCGGCGTCGTCTCGGGCCTGCCCACGCCCGGTACAGGGGAATTCGAGTGGCGCGGGTTCTTGCCGGGCGCGCGTCACCCGCAAG
>JBKOXM010000228.1:0-3457 GCA_046724925.1 Actinomycetota bacterium
GCATGAGGCCGGGCACGAATTGGTCCGGATCGGCGTCCTTGTAATACTCGACGCCCTGGAGCAGCGCGTTCGCGCAGTTGCCGACGCCGATGATCGCGACGCGGACCTTTCCGTCGTCCTTGGGCCTACCGTTGGTCGAAGCCATTCGCGTTCTCTCCTTGTCGAAGCTGGGTGTGGACGTGGAGCACGCGCTGGAGCACCGTCACCCACGCTGTGATGTTGAGCAGAGCGAGCGCGAACACGAGCGGAATCCACGGGGCGAGGACGAGGCCCGCCGTGATCACGACGACACGCTCGGCCCGCGAGCCGATTCCCACGTCGCCTCGGAGGCCGAGCGCCTCCGCGCGCGCGCGTGTGTAGCTGACGAGGAAGGATCCGGCGACCGCCGCCACCGCAAGCCCGACGCCCAGTTCGTTGCCGTCGCGGGCGAGGACGAGCGCGAGCGCGCCGAGGACGAAGCCCTCGCTGATTCGATCGGTGGTCGAGTCGATGAACGCGCCGAAGGGGGTCTGCTTGCCGCTCTCGCGCGCCAGGGCCCCGTCGAGGATGTCGAGCACGGAGCCGACGACGAAGAGAACGGCGCCGAGCCAGAAGAACAGCAGCTCGTTTCGATACTCGAAGAAGACTGCGACTCCGGCTGCGGCGCACAGGCTGACCCCGGCCGCAGTGAGCGCGTTCGGGCTCACGCGCGTGCGCGCGAGGCTGCTCATGGAACGCGTGGCCAGCCGGCGGACGCCGGTTGTGTAGCCAGTCTTTACGCGCTCGACCGCCACAGCATCAAATCGCATACCTGCTATATAGCATATCTGCGATTCAGCCGCAGAGCGCGGCTAGCGACGCAAGACGAGCCGGCGCAGTGTCTGCCGCTCGAGCACCAGCGCGGCGGTGACAGCGACAAGGATGCCGGCAGCGATGTCCAGCCAGAAGTGGTTGCCCGTCGCGATCACCGCGAACCACACCCAGACCGGCCACGCGAGCCACAGCGCCTTCAGGAAGCGATTGCGGACCAGCAGCGCCAGCGTGACGCCGACGATCAGGGCGTCTGCGCCGTGGAGGCTTGGCATGGCCGCGTACGGGTTCGACGCGAGCTGGATCAGGCCGCTGCCGTGGTTTAGGCTCGCGAACTTCGCCAGCGTGTCGTCGAACCCGACGCCCGGAAACATCCGTGGCGGGGCGGTCGGGAGCAGCACGTACCCGGCGAGCCCGATGAGGTTCGCGAAGATCACGAGGTTGCGAAAGCGCGTGAAGTGCTCGTGCCGCCAGAAGTAGGCCCAGAGCAGCGCGAGGCCGAGAACGGTGAACTGCGACAGCCAGTAGGTCCACGCGGTGAGCGTCACGAGCAGCTCCGACGAGTGGATCGCGCCCTGGACCGAAACCTCGAAGAGCGCGTTCGCGCGCTGCTCGATGTCGATGACCTTGAAGCCGTTCTGGAACGCCTTGGCAGGATCGCGGTCCGCGATTCCGCGCGCGACCTGGTACGCGAAGACGAACCCAAGCCAGATCACGACCTGGAGCAGGAAATGCGGAAGGCCGCGCGGAAACACGCGACGATCCGTCGTGGCGGCGGCGGAGGCGGCGGTCACCGACATAGATTCTAATCCGGCCCTCGGGCTGCCATGAAATCCGCAACGAGCGGTCCGACGCGCGAATTCCCTTTCAGCAGCCGAGAATCTCGCAATCAGCGCTCAATCGGACGAGCTCATCGCAGCTCCTGATCGGGCGCTTCGGACCACGACTCGCCCGCTCACCGGGGGCGGGCTACGACTCGTATCGGCGTCAGATGAGGCCGATGCGGCGGCGTCAGCCGCCGATCTGGCTCATAGACCTCTGGGTGCGCACGAAGCCCGGCTCGTTGATCTTGTGCTTCAGCTCCTTGTGGCGGACGGCAAAGCGAATCAGCTCGCGCAGCTCCGCATCGCTCGCGCCGTCTCGTAGCGGCGTCTTCAAGTCCCACTCCTTGCGCGAGAAGAGGCAGGTACGTAGCTGGCCATCTGCGGTCAGCCTGATCCGGTCGCACGTCGAGCAGAACGGCTCCGAGACCGGATTGACGAAGCCGATCTCCCCTGCACCGTCTGCGAACCGGAAGCGCCGCGCCGTCGACGACGCCTTCGTTGGTAGTTCGACGAGCGGCCAATGTTCCTCGATCAGCGCTCGGATCTCGCCGCCGGTGAGCACGTCGTCCTCCCGCCAGGCCTGGTCGGCGTCGAGCGGCATGAACTCGATGAAGCGCACGACGTAGGGCTTGCGGCGCGCAAGCTCCGCGAAGGCAGGGACTTCGTCCTCCGTGAACCCGCGGATCGCCACGCAGTTGACCTTGATCGGCCGCAGCTCTGGGTAGCGCTCCGCCTCCGCCAGCCCGCGCAGTACGGCCTCGAGCGCTTCACGCCGCGTGATCTCGGCGAAGCGGACATGCGAGAGCGAGTCGAGCGACACGTTGATCCGGCGCAGGCCCGCGTCGACGAGGGGTCCGCAGAGACGGTCGAGGAGGACGCCGTTCGTCGTCAGGGAGAGGTCCGTCACGCCGGGAACCGCCGAGACCATTGAGACGAGTTTCGGTAGCTCCCGGCGGACGAGGGGCTCGCCACCCGTGAGCCGCACCTCGGACACGCCCATCTCGGCCATCACGCGAATCAGCCGCTCGATTTCCTCGAAGCTCAGGACCTCTTCGCGGGGCAGCCACTCCAACCCCTCCGCCGGCATGCAGTAGCGACAGCGGAAGTTGCACTTGTCGGTGACCGACACGCGCAAGCTCGTGATCGTGCGTCCCCACGAGTCGAGGAGCGAACTCATTGCCTCGAAGCCTACCGTCGTGGTTTTGATCGTCCCTGGTCGGGAAATTACGAACCGACAGTCGATCCTCTAAAGGAGGACCACGCATGTCTGAGTGGGAAAGCGAGCAGGGCGGCGCCGGCGGAGGAGAGTCCGGCGGCGGCGGTGAAGAAGGCGGTGGCTGGGGCGGCGGCGGCGGCGAGTCCGGCGGCGGCGAGTCCGGCGGAGGAGAGTCCGGCGGCGGTGAGTCCGGCGGCGGTGAGTCCGGCGGCGACGGCGGAATGGGCGGAGGAGAGTCCGCTTAGCGTCTGATCACCGACGAACCGACGAGGGCGCCGCTCGGCGCCCTCTCTCTTCTTTCTGGCGAAATTGCTGGCGCACTCCCGCCGGTGACATGCAGGCCGGGCGGACCTGGCCGCCTAGGAAAGCTTCGAGTCGGCTTTGGGATCGGGTTCGGCCCACACCAGCGCTACGTACACGACCGCGGCGGCGGCCGCACCCATGTCGGCCACGCAGATCCACTCCCGCCGCGAGTGGTAGTCGTGCCCGCCAGTGAAGCGGTTCGGGGTCGGCAGACCGCGCTCGCTGAGCATCGCGCCGTCGGTGCCTCCTCGGATCGAGTGCCGGACCGGCTCTATGCCGGCGCGGCGAATCGCCTCCTCCGCAGCCTCGATCGCACGAGGCGTAT
>JBKOXM010000026.1:0-7789 GCA_046724925.1 Actinomycetota bacterium
GGGCCGTGGAGCCTGCTGCGGAAGCGCAGGACGAAGACGGTGCCGGTGCTGGCACGGCTGATCTCGAGCTCCGCCTCGACCTTTTCGGGCACGGAGACATAGCGCTGGCCACCGAATTCGAGGGGCGCGATCTCGACAGGAAGCTCGTCGTGGAAATGCTCGCCGGAGCGGAGCTTGACGTTGCGGAGATTGAAAACGGTCACCGGTGCCCCTTCCAGTGATGCTGGCGACCTTCTCGGTCGCGAGCACCAAGCCAGGGGCCGCACTCGTCCGCGGACAAGGCTGGCCGCCTTGCCAAGGGCGAGGGTGGCTTCTGGCGCCGCGTGATCGCAGGCGAGAAGCCGGCGTGTATTGCTGGGAGGGGCACCTGGCCAGGGTAGCGCGCGGGTTCGGCCGCACCGCCCCCGTGTTCTCCGCGCGTGACTGCTGCTACTGGTAGGGCTGCTCGTCGTCGGAGGACACGCCGACTCCGGCGACGACCGTCTCCTGCGAGCGCTCGTGCAGTCGCTCACGGCCCCGCTTGACGGCCCCGAGGAACTTCTCCAGGTTGACCTCGAGGGTCGAGAGGATCCCGTCGGCCCAGTCCTCCATCTCGAGCCGAGTCTCACGGGCCTGCCGCCTGGCCTCGTCGACGATGTCCTGCGCCTGCTTCTCGGCCAGCTTGACGATCTCGGTCTGCGAAGCCTCGCGCGCCGCCTGCTCGCGGGCCTCGCCGACAAGCCGGTCTGATTCCCGCTTCGCCTCCGCCAGCATCTCCTGACGCTCCTTCACGATCCAGCGAGCCTGCTTGATCTCTTCCGGAATCGTCGCGCGCATCTGGTCGAGGATGTCGTAGATCTCCTCGCGGTCGATTCGCACCTGGTCGGTCAGGGGAACGGCTTTCGCGTTGTGCACGAGGTCGTCGAGCTTGTCGATGAGAACGAGGACGTCCATGGGTCCTATTCTTGCGGATTCGGCGGAGTACCGGGTCGAGCGTGCGGGTAGAGCTCCTCGAAGCGCCTAGCGACGGCCTCCGGGACCAGCTCGTCGACCTTGCCGCCGAAAGACGCGATCTCCTTGACGCCGCTGGAGGACACGAAGCTGTACTGCGGCCGAGCCATCACGTAGAGCGTCTCGACGTCGGGCGCGAGCGTGCGGTTCAAGTGGTTCATCTGGAACTCCCACTCGAAGTCCGAGATCACGCGCAGACCCTTGACCATCGTCTTCGCGCCCCAGCGGCGCGCGAACTCGACCACGAGCTCGGAGAAGACGTCGACCTCGACGTTGGGCTGATCGGTTAGCGCCTGCTTGAGGAACTCGACCCGCTCTTCGATCGAGAAGAGCGGCGCCTTGTGCTGCGAGTCGCGGACGACACCGACGACGACTCTGTCGAAGATTGCCGCCGCGCGTGAGATCACGTCGAGATGGCCGAAAGTAACCGGGTCGTAGGAGCCCGGGCAGATAGCGGTTACCGGTTGATCTGAGCTCACTTTTGCGCGGGCGCCGACCGGTCGCCTTCCGAGCGCGTCGGTCGCGTGATGCTAAGAAGCGTCGCGTTCATGGTGGTACAGCGTAAGCCGTGCCGAGCCGTAGCGACGCGAGGTGCGCTGTGCGAGGGGGAGCTGCGGCTGGGTGCGCTGCGATGTCTCGACGACGATCAGCCCCTCGTCGGCAAGGACGCGGCCGAGGTAGGGGGCGAGCGAACGCTCGAGCTCCCCCCACTCGCCGTAGGGCGGATCGACGAAGATCAGGTCGTACCGTCGGCCGGCCGCGGCTTCGGCCGCGAGCGCGCTGCGTGCGTCCTGTCGGAGGATGGCCGCCCCCGTAAGCCGCAGCTTGTCGAGGTTGCGCTCGATCGTGCGGATCGCGTCCGGGTCGGTCTCGACGAAGACGGCGCGCTCAGCGCCGCGCGAGAGCGCCTCGAGCCCCATCGCACCTGAGCCCGCGAAGAGATCCAGAACCGTGGCCCCTTCGGAGAAGCTGGGAGGAATGAGCGTGAACGCGGCCTCACGCACGCGGTCGCCCGTGGGGCGCGTGTCCGGCCCCTTGGGGGCGAAGATCCGCGCCCCCTTTCGAGTGCCGGCAATGATCCTCATCGCGCGCTCGCGCCCAGAGGCGGTTCCTGTGCTCGGACTCCCGCCATGGGTGGGTTCGCCAGCCTAGCGCTCGAATCGGCGCCGGATCGCGCAGGAAGCGTGTGGTTTTCTCGGACGGCCCCGCCGAGCGTCAAGCGAGCGCGGCGGCGCGCGCGCGGGCAAAGAACGCCTCGGCCTCGTCCACGAGCGGCCCGCTCGAGTCCGCAAGCTCCTCGGCCAGCTCGCGCGCCCGTTCCAAGAGCGCGCGGTCGGCCCGCAGACGCGTGAACTTCAGATCGGAGAGGCCCGACTGACGCGTGCCGAGCAACTGCCCCTCGCCCCGAATCTCGAGGTCGCGCTCCGCGAGCTCGAATCCGTCGCCCGTCGCGACGAGCGCTTCGAGCCGATCCCTCGCCGCATCGGTCAGCTCTTCCTTCGCCCGCGAAACCAGCAGGCAATAGGACTGCTCCGCACCGCGGCCGACGCGTCCGCGGAGCTGGTGCAGTTGCGCGAGGCCGAATCGATCGGCCTCCTGAACGATCATGATCGTCGCGTTCGGGACGTCGACGCCGACCTCGATCACCGTCGTCGCCACGAGCACGTCGAGCTCCCGGGCTTTGAACTGCGCCATCAAGTCGCGCCGCTCGGCGGGCCGCAGGCGCCCGTGGAGGCAGCCGACGCGGAAGCCCTTGAGCTCGGCGAGCCGGAGACGCTCGGCTTCCTGCTCGGCGGCGCGCGCGAGGTTCGTCTCCGATTCCTCGATCAACGGGCAGACGACGTAGGCCTGGCGCCCGTCGTCGAGGTGCTTCCACAGGCGCCTGTACGCCTCCGGGCTTCGCTCCTGTGTCACCCAACTCGTGATGACAGGCTTGCGGTCAGCGGGTGGCTTCGTCAGCTCGCTGACGGAGAGGTCGCCGTACACCGTGAGGGCGAGTGTGCGCGGGATCGGCGTCGCGGTCATGTGCAGGACGTGCGGCGAACGCCCGGCTGTCAATGCACCCCGCTGCTGGACTCCGAACCGATGCTGCTCGTCGACGACCGCGACCGCGAGGTCGGCGAACTCGACGTCCTTCTCGATCAGAGCGTGCGTCCCTACGGCCAGTTGCACTTCGCCGGACGCGATTGCCGCCCGCGTCGACGAGTGCTCCTTCGCAGGGACGGAGCTGGTCAGCAGCGAGATCCGAACCCCGAGCTCGGCGCAGATCGGCTCGACGGTGAGGAAATGCTGCTCCGCGAGCGTTTCCGTCGGCGCCATCAAAGCGCCCTGTCGCCCTGACTCGACCGCTCGCAGAAGCGCGTAGAGCGCGACCACGGTCTTGCCCGACCCCACCTCGCCCTGCAGCAGCCGTTGCATCGGCGTCTCGCGCCCAAGGTCGGCGTCGATCTCTGCGATCGCGCGTTCCTGGTCGACCGTCAACTCGAACGGGAGCAGGCTTCGGTAGCGCGAGACCAGGTCGCCCGCCGTACCGAGCTCAGGCGCTCGCTCCGCCTCGCGTTCGCGGCGTCGTCTCGCCAGACCCAGCTGGAGCCGCAGCAGCTCGTCCAGCGCGAGGCGCCGCCGGCCGCGTTCGGCGTCGTCCTCGGAACGCGGGCGATGAATGGCGACCAGAGCGTCAGGCCGCGTCGGGAGCGCTTCCTGTTCCTTGACCGCCGCCGGGAGCGCGTCGGCGAAGTCACCCGCGTACGGCAGGGCCGCCTCGAGAAGACGACGGAGGCGGGTCGAGGGAACGTCCTCGCTTGCCGGGTAGACCGGTGCAAAGGCGGCGGTCGCCGCAGCACCGTTCAGGTCGTAGGCGCGGACCGTGAACTCCTGGCCTCGTAGGTGGCCTCTGAGCCGAACCCGAGTCCCGGGGTGAAGCTTGTCCGCGAGCCACGCCTGGTTGAACCAGACCGCTGTGATCTCCCCTGTCTCATCGGCCACGCGCGCCTTGACGAGCTGGAGACGGCGCGCGCGCTGCAGCCTGGTGCTGCGGATCTCACCTGCGATCACCGCCTCCTCCTCGCCGAAGAGGTCGACGATGTTGCGCTCGGGCAGAGCCGGCTCGTAGCGAAACGGGCGGTGCTCGAGGAGATCGCCGATCGTGCGCAGCCCGAGCTTCGAAAGCTTCTTTCCGAGCACGGGCCCGACCCCATTCAGGGCCTCGACCGACCGCTCGAGGCGCGCCGGCTGCGCTGCGGAGCGCGGGCGCGGCCATTCCGCAACGCGGTCCATGCTCGCAAAGCCCGTCGGCAAGCGGGTCGAAGTCCCCACGACCACCGTCGCCGAGTATAGGAATCCGCCCGGCTCGCTCCGCCGTCGTGCGGCGGTTCGGACCAAGTGGACTGGCCGCTCCCAAGGCGAGCCGGGGAGGCGTCTAGGGTTGCAACGATGAGCTTCGCAGCCACGACAGCTCGTCGCATCTTCGGCGGGGACGTCGACCGTGTCCTCCTGCCGGTGCTCGCGGTCGGGCTCACCGGCGCGCTCGCGGGCAGCACGATGTGGAGCTTCGTCGGGATCTGGGCGATCGACCATCTCGGGGCCTCGAATGCCCAGCTCGGGTTCACGTTCCTGATCAGCGCGATGCTCGCCGCGGTCGGCGGATACCTCGGCGGCCATCTCAGCGATCGGCTCGGACGTCGGCCCCTGATCCTCGTCGGTTGGAGCTTCGGCGCGTTCGTCCCGCTGATCCTGTTGGCGATCGGCGACCACCTCTGGTGGGGACTCGTCGCCCTTTCCCTGCTCGGCTTCTTTTTCTCGATCGGCCACGCGGCGGATCAGGCGCTTGTGCCGGACCTCGTCCCTCCCGACCAGCATGAAAAGGGATACGCCGCAGTACGGGTAGCCAACAACCTCGGCGTCACCTTCGGCCCGCCGATCGGCGGACTGCTGCTTCTCGGCGAGAACTGGGACCGGTTGTTCCTCGGCGCGTTCGTGCTCTGGGTGATACCGACGGTTCTCGCCTACCGGCTGATTCCGCGCCGCGGCGCGTACACGCCGGAAAATCCACCCGAGCGCAGCTCGTTCCGGCTGATCGTGCGCGACCAACTCTTCCTCCTCTTCTTCGCCGCGGGCTGTTTCTCGACTCTTGTCTACGTCGCCTACGAGACCGTCCTGCCGATCTCACTCGTGGACACGCACGGGATGGCCCCCTCGACCTGGGGGTTCCTGCTCATCGTCAACCCGGCGATGGTGACTCTGTTCCAGCTGCGGCTCACCGCACGGGTGGCCCAGGTTCCGGCCTCGTTCAAGCTCACGAGCGCCGTCCTGCTTATGGGCCTGCCGTTCCTCGTGCTCACGGCGACGAGCTCGTTGCCGATCGTCGCGTTGATCATCTTCGTCTTCGTGATCGGCGAGATGTTGTGGATCCCGACCTCCCAGGCGGTGGTCGCGCGGATCGCACCTGCGGACGTGCGCGGCGCGTACATCGGCGCGTTTGGCAGCACCTTCGCGGTCGGGTTCGCCCTGACGCCGTTCGTGGGTCTCCAGGTGCGCGGAGCGCTTGGAGACGCGGCAATGTGGACGACGTTTGCCGCGATCTCGGTCGCCGGCGCACTGGTCGGCTTGATCGCCTGTGCGAAGGCGTTCGGGCTCCGCGGAGTCGTCACAGGCCCGCCCGAGGAAGCTGCGGCGGCCGAGGTGCCGGCACCGAGCCCCGCGATCTGACCGGTAGCGACCGGCGCTGTATCGTCGCCGCGTGAGCGAGATCCCGCCTTACCCGACTTCGGCCCACGAACGCGAGGCCTCGGCGCCGCCCGCCGCGCCCTCGATGAACGGCTACGCGATTGCGTCGTTCGTGCTCGGCCTCGTGGGGATCTTCGTCTTTCCGCTGGTGGGGTCGATTCTGGCGCTGATCTTCGGTTACATCGCCCGGAGCGAAATCGATCGTTCGCAAGGCGGGCAGACCGGGCGGGGCTTGGCGATCGCGGGGATCGTGCTCGGCTGGGTCGGGGTCGCGTTCGTGGTCGTCCTCTTCGTCATCCTGGTGCTGTTCCTCGTCGCAGCCAATCCGACTTACTGATCGACAAACCAGAAGAAGCCGACCGTGCCCGGACCGGCATGCGTGCCGACGACGGCTCCGAGCGTCGTCACGATCTCGACCTCCGCCTGCGGACGCTCGCCGCGAACCATCTTCTGAAGCTGCTCGGCCCGCTCCGGGGCCTCGGCGTGCGCAATCCCCACGCGCAATCCCGGCTCATCCGCCGTCTGGGAGGTGAACTGCTCCTGGAACTCGCGAAACGCCTTCTGGGCGCCTCGGACTCGCTTCAGCGGATGCACCTCGCCGTCCTTGATCGTGAGGATCGGCTTCACGTGCAGGAGCTGCCCGGCCATTGCGGCTGCATGTCCGATCCGCCCGCCCTTGCGTAGGAACTCCAGCGTGTCGACCGTGAACAGCAGGGCGGCGTCGCGCTTGTAGCGCTCGACCAGCTCGTCGATCTCCTCGTCCGTCGTGCCGCGTTCCAGCCGGCGCTGGATCGCGAGCCCCAGCATCGCGATCGCGGCCGAAGCAGTCTCGGTGTCGACGACCCTGACACGCTCGCCCTGCTCGGCCGCGGCGAGCTCCGCGCTCCGCACCGTCCCTGACACCTTCCCCGATACGTGCAGCGAGTAGATCCGCTCGAACGTCTCCAGCTCGGTGTAGACCTCGGCAAAGTCCTGCGGCGTCGGCTGCGAGGTCGTCGGGAGCTCCGAAGCCGTTCGCAGCTTGGCATAGAAGTCGCTCGGCGAGAGCTCGACGTAGTCGCGGAAGCTCTCCTCGCCGAAGCGAACGTAGAGCGGCACGATGCGCCAGTTAGCGAACCGGTCGGGCGCTTCCGGGAAGTCGGCGGTCGAGTCCGCCACGATCGCCGTGTTCGCCGTACTCAGCTGCATCAGAGGCTCCAACATAATGTGCTTCGTCGTTGGGGTGCGATGGGCGAGTGCGATGCAAGGACGCAGGGAGCGCCCGTATTGGTGAATACGGGCGCGACTGAGGACGCGGCAGCGTGCCGTCCAGCGCGGCCCGACGGCACAAGCTCCATTGTGTTGGAGCCTCTTTAGGCGGTGACCCGACCCGCGGCGGCGTGAATCGCCTTCACGATCTCGTCCAGCTCCTGATCCTTGGTCAGGCAGTAAACCGCGCCGGCCTCGCGGAGAGCGTCCATCTCGCGGAGATTGGCTGAAGCCGTGAGACAGACGACTGCCACGTCTGGACAGGCCTCTCGAACGGCGGCCGTCGCCTCGACCCCGTCCATGCCGGGCAAGCGGTAGTCCATCAGGACCACGTCCGGGTTGTGCTCGCGGCACGCCGGCACAACCTCGTGCCCGTCCCCGATGGACGCCACGACGACCACGTCGGACCGGAGCCCGAGCAGAAGCTCGAGCGCTTCGCGGAAGACCTGGTTGTCCTCGACGAGGATGATCCTCACCGGCTCCGCCACACGGAGGACCGTAACGCTCGGAGCGGCCGCCAGCGGACCGACCTATAGGGCGGCGATTACTCGGCGCCGAGCAGCAGCGGATAGTGCGGCTGGCCGCCCTCGTGGACTTCGATTTCGAGCTCTTCGTGGCCGGCCCGTATCCGCTCCAGCAGGTCGTCCAGCGGTGGGACGTCCTCGCCGGTCAGCAGTGTGAGGACATCGCGCGGCTCGGCGAGGAGCCGATCGATCACGGTTTCCGCGATGTCGTCGAAGGTGCGGCCGGAGGTAACGGCTTCTTTGCCGACGAGTCCGAGGTACTCGCCCTCCGCAACGGAGATGCCGTCGACCTCGGCGTCGCG
>JBKOXM010000091.1:0-5274 GCA_046724925.1 Actinomycetota bacterium
GCTCCAGGTCGAGCCGCCGTTGGACGAGGAGATGAACCCGACCCGCGCCCTCTCGCCGGTGACCGTGTAGAACGCGAGCGCGAGCTGTCCGCTCGGACCGGCAGCCACACCGGGAAGCACGTGTGACGCCGTGCCGGCGCCCCCGAGCGGGATCCGCGCCGGAGCGGACCACGAGATTCCGTCCGTCGAGCGCACGAGCAGGAGATCGTTGCCGGTGCAGCTCGCCCGCAGGCCGCAGTCGGGCCACACGAGCGAGATCGTCCCGCCCGTGTCGGCTTCGGCGCTCGGGAGCGGCGGCGTGCGCATCGACGTACGGGCGAACCGCGCGGGTGCGATCGTGACCGGCCGCGAGAAGCTCGCGCCGCCGTCGGTCGAGCGCACCGCGGCGAGACGTGTCTCGTCGTAGTACGGCACGACGAGCGCGCCGTTGGGCTGGGTCACGATTTGCGGGGCCGGCGCTCCGGTGGGACCGACGATGCCTTCGTGACCGGCGGCACCCGGCGCGTGCACGGGCGCCGACCACGTAAGGCCGCCGTCGGTCGAGCGCTGGAAGGCGAGCTGCTCCGAGCGGAGGTCGCTGTAGGCCATGTAGCAGCGTCCGCGGAAGGGACTCGCCGCGCCGTTGTCGCAGGCGAGCCATTGCTTGTCGAACACGAACCGGGGGTCGCGTGCGACGAACACCGGGCCGCTCCACGACAAACCGTCGCTCGAGCGGCTGACTGCGAGCGCGGACTCGCCGCCGGGTCCGCCGACGAGCAAAGAAGTGATCATCCAGACGCCATGGAGCGCGTCGTACGCCACCACCGGATCGCTGGCGCGCGCGAACCGTCCGCCAACGAAGGTGGTCAAGCCGGGAAGGCCTCCCGAGCGCCAGGTGCGGCCACCGTCGCGCGACGTGGCGAAGCCGTTGTTCGTCGCACCTCCGCCGACCGTCCTCCCGACCTGGAAGGTCGCGACCACCGTCGATGCCCACGCGAACGTGTCGGGTTCGACGATCGTCTGGTGCTGGCTCTCCGGGTTCGTGTAGGGATCGGCAGCGATCTGGCGCAGCACCGTCTCGCAGTCCCGGGCGATCGAGTCGAGCGCATCAGCGTTCACGACGTCGACGCCGGGGCCGCACGAGACGAGGTCGCGGGCGCCGTCCCAGGCGACGACGTTGTCGCCGCCGGCCCCTCCGCGGAGACGATCGCGCCCGGCGCTACCGTCCAGCAGGTCGTTGCCGCCCCGGCCGTCGATGACATCCGCGCGGGGCCCGCCGCGGAGGACGTCCGCGCGGTTGGTGCCGATGATCCTGGCGGCCGACGCCGTGCCCGCAAGCAGCGCAGCAAGCGCCACGCCTGCCGCGACGGCTCGGACCCTCACGATTCTTGAGACGGCGCTACGGTCGGTCGGTTGGCGCGGAACCATCGGTTTCCGCGGCCATGAACGGATAGCGATAGTCCCTCGGCGGCACGAAGGTTTCCTTGATGGTCCGCGGGCTGACCCAGCGGATCAGGTTCCACATCGAGCCGGCTTTGTCGTTCGTCCCGGAGGCACGGGAGCCGCCGAACGGTTGCTGGCCGACGACAGCGCCGGTCGGCTTGTCGTTGACGTAGAAGTTGCCGGCCGCGTAGCGAAGCGCCTCGTCGGCCTGGTCGATCGCGGCCCGATCCTGCGCGAAGACCGCACCCGTCAGGCCGTACGGCGCGCCCTTGTCGACGAGCTCGAGCGCCTGGGCGTACTCGCCTTCGGGGTAGACGAACGCGGTGACGACCGGCCCGAAGAGCTCGTCACGCAGGAGCCGGAAGTCGGGATCGCTCGTTTCGATCACGGTCGGCTCCACGAAGTAGCCTTCCGAGTCGTCGGTGCCACCGCCGACGAGGACACTTGCTTTGCCGCCGTTCGCGCGCGCCTCCTCGATCGCCTCCTTCTGCGTGCGAAAAGAGTTTGCGTCGATCACCGCGCCCATGAAGTTGGAGAAGTCTGAGACGTCTCCCATCTTGATCGCCGGAACCTCCTCGGCGAGACGTTCACGCAGTAGCGGCCAGAGGTTGGAGGGCGCGAAGACGCGAGAGGCGGCAGAGCACTTCTGACCCTGGTACTCGAAGGCGCCGCGCAGGATCGCGGTCAGGACGGCGTCGGGATCGGCGGACGGATGGGCGACGATGAAGTCCTTGCCGCCGGTCTCACCCACGATGCGGGGATAGTTGCGGTAGCGGCCGCTCGCGATGTTCTGGCCGATCGTGCTCCAGATCGAGTTGAAGACTCCCGTTGAGCCGGTGAAGTGGACGCCGGCGAGGTGTTCGCTCGCGAGGGCCACGTCGCCGATCTCCGAGCCCGAGCCGTAGACGAGGTTGACGACACCGGGCGGGAGGCCGGCTTCCTGGAGCAGCCTCATGAGCCAGTACGCCGACACCATCGCCGTCGACGCCGGCTTCCAGACGACGGTGTTCCCCATCAGGGCGGCCGACATCGGCAGGTTGCCCGCGATCGCGGTGAAGTTGAAAGGAGTGACCGCGAACACGAAGCCCTCGAGCGGCCGGTACTCCATCCGGTTCCAGGTGCCCGGCGCCGATTCGGGCTGCTCCTCGTAGATCCGGAGCATGAATTCGACGTTGAAGCGCCAGAAGTCGATCAACTCGCAGGCTGCGTCGATCTCGGCCTGGTGGACGGTCTTCGACTGGCCCAGCATCGTCGCGGCGTTGAGGGTGTCGCGCCACGGGCCGGCAAGCAGCTCCGCGGCGCGAAGAAGGACGGCGGCCCGGTCCTCCCATGGCGTCCGATGCCAGTGCTGCCATGCGTCGCCTGCCGCAGCGATCGCGCGCTCGACCTCGGGAGCGCCTCCTTGGTGCACATCCGCGAGGACATGGTCCTTGTCGTGCGGCATGACCGCTTCGGCCGTCCTGCCAGTCTCGACGTCCTCGCCGCCGATGACGACCGGGATCTCGATTCGCTGCGAACGCATCTCCTCGAGCCGCCGCTTCAGGCTCTCGCGCTCCGGCGATCCTGGGGCGTAGTCCCCGACGGGCTCGTTCTTGGGCTTCGGCGGCCGTGCGATGCTGGGGCTGCTCACTGCGGCGATTCTAGTTGGCCAACGGCTGAGTGGATCGCCGCGAGCGCGTCGGCCTCCAGCAGGTTCTCGCGTCCGGGGACCTGGTAATGCGCGGGGTAATCGGGATCGTTGAACTCGATTCCGGCGAGCTGCCGCGGCGCGGCGTAGCGAGGAATCACGTGCAGGTGGACGTGCCGGTCCTGGTTTTGGAGGAACGCGAAATTGAAATGGTCCGGCGAGAACGCGGCGCGCAGGCGCTCGGTTGCCCACGCGACTTCGTGCCTCAGCGCGGCCCACTCCCCCTCGCTGAGCCTCGTCAGGTCTTCCTCGTGGCGCCGGAGCACGACGATCAGCTTCCCGAGCAGGTTCTGGTTGCGGTTGAGAGCTGTCTGCCAGAAGGGTGAGTCGCGGAGGATCGGCGTCTCCAGAGGACGGCAGAGGGGGCAGCTCTCGGCCACGTGTCTGTTTGTACCCTGAGGGCGTGGCGATCAGCCAGGTCCGTTACGACGGCGCCGGCTTCGGGACTGGCGAGTTGTGGCTAGACGGGGAGCGCCTGGTCGCGCATCGTCTGCCTGGGGAAGCCGACTCGGGCCCGACGACGTCGACACACCCGCTCGCGCAGCGTTTTCAACGCTACTTCGCGGGCGAGCGACTCGCCTTCGACGACGTCGAGCTGGACCTCGACGACATCACGCCGTTCCAGCGCGCAGTCTCCGACGCGCTGCGCGCGGTGCCGTACGGAGAGACGGTGACGTATGGCGAACTGGCTGCGCTCGCTGGCTATCCGAACGCGCAGCGCGCCGCCGGGACGTTCTGTGCGCACAACCGCTTCGCGATCGTGGTGCCCTGCCATCGCGTCGTCGCCGCCGACGGGCTCGGGGGGTACGGCTCCCTCGGGATCGAGTACAAGCGGCGCCTGTTGGAGCTTGAAGGCGAAGGCGTGTCCGCCTAGCCCGTGCCGCTGTCCGAGGATCTCCGCAACGAGCTCGCCGCGGTCGTGCCCCGCGCCGAATGCGACCGGCTCGCTGAGCTCTCGGGACTGGCATACACGGCGGGTCGGATGCACCTGCGCGGGCGCGGCCGCGTCTCGGTTCATCTCGACCTACCGAGCTCGGCGGTCGCTCGACGCGCGTTCAGCCTCGTACGCGGATTCGGGCTGAAGGCAGAGATCAGAACCTACGAGCAGCGGGCATTCGGGCGGCCGACTCGCTACGAGCTGCATCTCGGCGGAGATGCACGCTCGCTCCAGGTGCTCCACGAGGCCGGCGTCTTGTCAGCCGGGCTCGCGCCGCTCGAACGCCCGCCGAAGCGCGTCGTGGCGCGCGCCTGCTGCAGACGCTCATACCTCCGCGGAGCGCTGCTGGGGGCCGGTTCACTGACCGGACCGCGGTCGGCACACCTCGAGATCCGGACGTCCAGCGTCGAGGGCGGTCGCTTTCTCGCGGACCTTGTGGAGGCCGAGGGCGCGCACCTGTCCGTACGCGACCGTGGGCGCCATGCGATCGCTTATGCAAAAGGCGTCGAGGCGATCGCGGATGTTCTCGCCGCAGCGGGCGCGAGCGACTCGGCCCTCGTGCTCGGCGAGCATGCAGTCGTCGGAGCCACCCGGGCGCGCGCAAACCGGCTCGCGAACGCCGATCACGCCAACCTGGTGCGTTCGAGCCGTGCCGCCCACGTTCAGGTCCAGGCGGTCAAACGCCTCGCCGACGCCGGTCGCTTGGGGGAGCTGTCGCCGCCGCTGCGCCAGGTCGCGCAACTACGCCTGGAGCACCCCTCTCTGTCGCTCCGTGAGCTCGCGCTCAAGACACGACCGCCCGCCACGAAAGCGGCGATCCACCGTCGGCTTCGGAAGATCATTCACCTGGCCGAGCGCTGACGTTCACGCTCGCAATCGACGGCCGTATGACGTGCAAATGAGCCGATTTGCACGAGCCTTCCGATCCGTCATACTGCTCCCGGCGGGTCTGCGCTTGTCCGGCGTCGGATTCAGACCCCGTCCGGCGTTGGGGTATTGAGCGCGGTTCAACCGGAGGGGGAGGTCGTCCTCGGAGCTTCCCCTCCGGCCCGCCTCGCTTTGCGAGGCGGGCCGGAGGGCATAAGACGCGCCGCCCGCCATGTCGGTCGGCGCTTTAAGTCGCCATCGCAAGCGATGGCTCAGCGGCCCGACCGCCGCTTGCGTACGCGAGCGGCGGGCCGGACGGGCGATAAGACGGGCGCGCCGCCATGTCGGCGCGCCCTCTGAT
>JBKOXM010000144.1:0-10254 GCA_046724925.1 Actinomycetota bacterium
GCCCAGCACCGGCCCAGCTCACGGGCGAGCCGTTCCGCGGGATGGTGGCCGCGGCGTACGTGGCGCTCGTGGTCGGCCGGGACGAAGGTCAGCGTGGTCGCGGCCGGCGGCGCAAGCGCCTCGGCCACGAGCTCGGCGGCCAGCTCGGCGAGCCGACGCAGGCCCCGCTCCTTCCAGGCCGCGACGAGGTCGCGAACCGAGCCCTCGTAAACCACGGCCGAGCGGGCCGACGCAAAGGCGAGCCGGCGACCCGTGCACTCGAAGCAACGTGACACCGGCCACGCCGTCGGCGCGCCGCAGCGCGCACACCACGGCGGTCCGATCCGGGGGAGCGCCAGGCGGCACGCCGTGCAGATGACGGCTCCGACTCGCGCACAACCGAGGCAGCGCTGCGGAAGGAGCAGGTCGAGCACCATGGTTCGACCGTAGAGCCGAGCTCGTTACGGGTTCGTGCCTGTTTCGTTCCGGAACAGCGCGTCCGCTTCGCGGAGCGTCTCTGGCGAGCCGATGTCGAGCCACGTCCCGGGCAGTCGCCAGGTGTAGACGGGCCTGCGCGTATAGAGCCACTCGATCAGGCGGCCCGGCTGGTCGGGATTGTTCCCTTCCGCGACGTACCGCCGGATCTCCTGAAGCGCCTCGCGCGGGTAGTAGTAGAGCGCGATCGCCATCAGGGTGCTCGTCGCGTCCTGCGGCTTTTCCTCGAAGTGAGTGACGCGCCCTTCCCGATCCACCTCGATCGCGTTGTACTTGTGCATCTGGGAGAGGTCGCCGACGTCGTAGAGGGCAACCATCGGAGCCCGGCGCTCCCGGGCCACGCGCCCGAAGTCCTCGAGGCCGTCGGAGAAGAGGTTGTCGCCTGCCACGACCAGTAGGTCGTCCTGGATCCGCTCCCGGTCGATCACGAGTTCGAGATCGCCGATCGCGCCCAGCTTGTTCGCGTCGTCGGTCGTGCCGTCGTCGATCACGGTGATCCCCTCGCGGTCCGCCGCCCACTCTCGGAAGACCGGTGCGAATCTCGCGTTCGTCACGACGTAGATGCCGTCGAATCCAATCGGCTCGAGCTTCTCGAGCACGCGCTCGAGGATCGGCCGGCCCCCGACCTCGAGCAGCGGCTTCGGCCTGTCCTTGGTGAGCGGATACAGCCGGGTCGCGTACCCGGCGGCGAGTACCACGAGCTTCATTCAGCTGAGCACCGACAACCCCAAGCCTAAGCTGGGCGAGCTACGTGCCCTCGTCCCACGAGGCGAGGTACTTCTCCTGCTCCTCGGTGAGCTTGTCGATCGCGATGCCCATCGTCTCGAGCTTCAGGCGCGCGATCTCCTGATCGATCTCTTCCGGGACCGGATAGACCTTCCGCTCGAGCTCCGCTGCGTGCTGCACCGCGTACTCGGCGGAGAGCGCCTGGTTCGCGAAGGACATGTCCATCACGAGCGCCGGGTGGCCCTCGGCCGACGCCAGGTTGATCAAGCGCCCCTCGCCGAGGAGGTAGAGCCGCCGTCCGTCCGCGAGCGTGAACTCGTCGACGAACGCACGAGCCTCGCGCGTCTCGGTTGCGAGCTGGCGCAGCGCGGGGATGTCGATCTCGACGTTGAAGTGACCGGTGTTGGCGAGGATCGCGCCGTCCTTCATCCGCTCCATGTGCTCTCGGCGGACGACGGACTTGTCGCCCGTGGCCGTGATGAAGAGATCTCCGACTTCGGCCGCCCGCTCCATCGGCAGCGCCTCGTACCCGTCCATGACGGCCTCGAGCGCGCGCAGAGGATCGACCTCGGTGACGATCACGTGCGCGCCCATGCCCTTGGCACGGGCCGCGACGCCGCGCCCGACCCAGCCGTAGCCCGCAATCACGATGCGCATGCCTGCCAGGAGGACGTTGGTGGCTCGGATGATCCCGTCGATCGTGGACTGCCCCGTTCCGTAGCGGTTGTCGAACAGGTGCTTCGTGTTCGCGTCGTTGACGGCGATCACCGGAAAGCCCAGCGCGCCGTCCCGTTCGAGCGCACGCAGGCGAATGACGCCGGTCGTCGTCTCCTCCGTGCCGGCAATCACGTCGCCGAGCTGCTCGCGGCGGTGCGAATGCAGGACGCCGATCACGTCGGCGCCGTCGTCCATCGTGAGGTGCGGCTTGTGGTCGACCGCCGCCTCGATGTGCTGGTAGTAGGTGTCGTTGTCTTCACCCTTGATCGCGAAGACGGCGACGTCGAACTCCTCGACGAGTGCGGCGGCGACATCGTCCTGCGTCGAAAGGGGGTTCGAGGCGCAGAGCACCATGTCCGCGCCCCCGGCCTTCAGGGTCCGGGCCAGGTTGGCGGTCTCGGTTGTGACGTGCAGACAGGCGGAGACGCGGTGACCGGCGAGGGGCTGCTCTCGCTCGAAGCGCTCTCGGATCGCTGCGAGGACGGGCATCTGCCGGTCAGCCCACTCGATTCGTCGGAGTCCCTCGGCTGCGAGGGCCAGGTCACGCACGTCGTAGCGCTTCGTCGTTGCCATCAGCTGTCAATCCTCTCGGTCGTCTGACTCCCGGTCATGCGGCGAGAAGCCGCTCGTGCTTGCGCTGCTCCCATTCGACCCATTCGGAGCCGCCCTGCGCCGACGGCACGGTACCTGCGAGCCAGGTGTCGACGGCAGCTCGGAGAGCGGGATCGAGGCGAAGGCGCGCCGCGAACGCGATGTCGCTGATCTCGACGCCAAACCTGCGCCGCAGACGGCGTAGCGACCTCAGCTGGTTGAGCTCGCGGACTCCGTAGAGCCGGTAGCCCGCTCCGGACCGGCGCGGAACAACCAGGCCGACGCGCTCGAGGTAGCGCAGCATCCGCGGCGACCAGCCGGTCTGGCCCGCCGCCGCCCCGACATTGAGTCCTTCCACGACGAGAACATTAACACAAGTGTGTCAATGTTATCCGCCGCGGATCTCGAACCGTGGCTTACCGTCGTCGGGAAGCGTCTCCCAGGAAGCGACCGACCGAACGAAGATGTGTGACTCAGGCTTCCGGTCGAACGGGCCGTCGAGCGCGGCGAGACGGACGCTGGTGTGCTCGGACTCCGGCCATCCCCCACCGAACAGGTTCGACCCACACCTCGAGCAAAATGTCTTCGCCGTTCCCTCGGCCGGTTGGAAGGTGGTGAGCAGGTCCGCGCCCTCGAGCACGCGAATCGCAGCGGTTCGTGCGCGACCGTTCACGGTTCCCGCTCCGCCGGAGATCTTCTTGCAGTTCATGCAGTGGCAGTACGTGGTGCTCGCGAACGGCTCCGTCACCTTGAAGCGCACGGCGCCGCACAGACAGCTGCCGAGAAGAGGCTCCATCGTTAGGTCGTACTGGTGCCTTCGCGGCCGTAGCGGTCCTCGAGCCGAACCACGTCGTCGAGGTGCGGTGTGGACACCTCCAGGATCGTCGTGTCCTCCAAGGCCTGCACACGATGGACCGTCCCGGCCCGCAGACGGAAAGCTGCGCCGGCGACTGCTATCTCCGAGCTCGGAATCGGGTCGCCAGGAGAGGAGAGCTCGAGCTTGGCGCGCCCTTCAAGCACGTGCCACGACTCGTCTTTGACGTTGTGGAACTGAAGCGAGAGTGCTTCGCCGGCTCGAACGTACAAGATCTTCCCGACGTACTGCTCGGCCTCAGCCCAGATCAGCTCGTGCCCCCAGGGCTTCTCGACTTTGCGGGGATCGAAGCGCCAGGGATCGAGCGTGTTCACGTTTGGCGACGAGACCGGCCCCTCCACGCTGCGATCCTACGTCGGGTCGGTTGACAGTTCCACTGGGTCGACCGGTCGTTTCAGACGGCCGCGCGAATGAATCGCGCGGCTTGATGGTCGGCGTCGCAAGCGCCGCCTTAGGCCTCGCGCGGAACGTGCGAGCCGCAAATAACGGCACTCAGCCGGCGACGTCAAGCCATTCGGGATCAGCGGCGATGTGCTCGGCTGCCCGGCGGAGGTCCTTCGGTGTGTTCACCGTCAGCCAGAGCCCTTCGTGGCGGAACGCGTGCAGCTTCCGCTCGTTGACGAGCTCGGGAAACGTCGTCGTCTCGTGGTCCCCGCGCTCGGGCAGCCGCGCGAGCGCCTCGTCGCCCAGGACGTAGATCCCGCAGCTCACCCAGTACGGAATTCGCCCGCCTTCACGGAATCCGGTCACGAGATCGTCGTCGACGTCGACCACGCCGAAGGGCGACTCGGGACGAGCGACTGTGATCGTCGCCGCACCCCCCAGAGCGCGGTGGTGGTCGAGCAGGCCGTTGAAGTCGACGTCCACGAGTTCGTCGCCGTTCAACGCATACACGTCACCCTGCTCGCGGCGCTCACGCAGCGCGAACCGGATCCCTCCCCCGCGCCCCAGCCGCTCGGGCTCCTCGGCTGCGACGACCTCGACGCCCAGATCAGTGAGCGCGCGCAGGAACAGCTCACCCTGGCCGGCGGCGCAGCTGATGATCACGCGCTCGGCGCCGGCAGCAGCGAGCCGCACGACCTGGTACGCGACGAGCGGCCGGCCGGCCACGTCGATCAGCGCCTTCGGGGCGTCCGCCGTGACGTCGCCCATTCGCTCGGCCTTGCCGCCGGCGAGGATGATCGCCTCCATGACTCGCTAGCCGGCGGGCTCGCGCAGCTCGGGCTCTTCTGCCTCTGGCAGCGCCTCGAGCGGAGAGCTCGGGCGTCCGATCCCCTCGTACGCGAAGCCGAGCGCCCGTGCGGCCTCGGCATCCAGCACGTTGCGGCCGTCGACGATCAGCGGATTGCGCATGGCGGAGCGAGTCTCGAGGGAGGGGAACGAGCGCAGCTCGGCCCACTCGGTCACGATCACGGCGGCGTCGGCGCCGCGAACAGCGTCCATGACACTGTCGCAGAGGGTGACTCCGCGTAGCAGCTGTTCGGCGTCGGCGACCGGATCCCAGGCGCGCACGTCCGCTCCCTCGGCGATCAGCCGCGAGGCGAGCACGATCGAAGGCGCGTCTCGTAAGTCATCCGTGTTGGGCTTGAAGGAGAGGCCGAGGAGCGCGATGGTCTTGCCGCGGAGCGAGCCCAGGTGCCGCTGCAGCTTCTGGATCGGACGGCGCATCTGAAGCTCGTTCACCTCCATGACCGCGTTCACCAGCTGGAAGTGGTAGCCGGTGTTTCCGGCGAGGAGCTTCAGGAAGGACACGTCCTTCGGGAAGCAGGAGCCCCCGTAGCCCAGACCGGCGCGCAGATAGCTCGTGCCGATGCGCCGGTCCAGGCCCATCCCTTGCGCGACCTGCGTGACGTCGGCGCCCGTCGCCTCGCAGACGTTGGCGATCTCGTTGATGAAGCTGATCCGCGTGGCCAGGAAGGCGTTGGAGGCGAGCTTGACCATCTCCGCCGATGCGACGTCCATCCGCACGATGGGCGCATCCAGACCGGCGTGGAGAGCTTCGACGGCGTCGGCGTCGCCCTCGTCGAACGCGCCGATCACGACTCGGTCCGGCTCGAGGAAGTCCTTGACGGCAGACCCTTCGGCGAGGAACTCCGGGTTGGAGACGTAGCCGACGTGTTCGAGGCCGCGGGCGTCGAGACCCGCGCGGACCTTTTCGCCCGTCCCGACAGGCACGGTGCTCTTCATCGCCAGAATCGCCCTCCGCTCGAGTCGCGGGAGCTCGTCGATGACCGTCCAGACAGCCGAGAGGTCGGCGTCGCCGGAGTACGTCGCCGGCGTCCCGACGCAGACGAACACGAACTCCGCTCGCCGGAGCGTCTCGTCTACATCGGTCGTGAAGTGGAGGCGTCCGCGGTTTCGATCGATCACCTCGTCGAGGCCGGGCTCGTAGATGGGCACTCGACCGGCGTTGAGCTCGTCGATTCGGCTCGAGACAACGTCTCGGATCCAGACCTCGTGCCCGAGGTCCGCGAAGCCCGCGCCGGTGACAAGACCGGCGTAGCCGGCGCCGAAGATCGCGATGTCAGCCATAGGCGCGCAGCTTAGACACGACTGGTTACGAGCCGTTAGCGGAAGCGAGCGGTGTCGTCGGGCTCCAGCGTGCAGCGGAGGCGGCCGGCAGGCCGCCGGAGTCTGCGCGGGTTCACTTGAGCGGCCTCAGGCCCTTCGCGATCGCCAGCATCGTCTCGTTCGAGAGCGAGTCGAGGAGCGTGTTCACGACCCAGTAGGTCGCGCCGTTCTCACGCAGGACGACCATGTGCAGATGCGAGCCCGAGTAGTAGAGGTGGAACTCACGCCCTTTGACCCGCACTTCCTCGTTCGGCCCGGAGAGGATCGGCGCATCCTCCCAGTCGGTCTGCTCGATGCCCCAGTACTCACTCGCGCCGGTCGAAAAGGTCAGCCGGACGGCCCGGTGGTGCTCGACGTTGTACACGCGAATGGGCATGTCCCGCGCCGGGTACGAGCTGCGCTCGATCACGGTCGGCACCTGCAGCGTGAATGGGGCACGCTTGCGAACATTCCTCAAGAGCGGAGCCGTCGCACTCGGATCCTTCTCCACGGCAGGCGGCTGTCGCTCCGGTGTCCGGTCGATCGGGGCCGGCGCCAGGTTCCCGTGGAAGGTTTGGCCGACGACGGCAACGAGCATCGCACCGTTCGACAGCGCTGCAATCTTCGGCGTCAGCTTCGTCACCTTGGCGCTGCCGAAGAGGTCCGCCACTCGTTTCGCGGCTGGGAGCGCGCCCTTCTGAGCGGCGTCGTAGTAAATCGCGGTCTCGAAGTAGTTCCAGTTGGGCGCGTTCGCCGGCGCGCCGTTGGGCGGGAAGACGATCCGGTAGGCGCGCTGTCCGAGCTCGTACGCGGCGCGTGACGCCGATCCCTGGATGCCGTTGCCGTTAAGGACGGTGATCGACACCTCGGAGGCGGGCGGCCCGGTGGCCTTGCGTGCCTTGCGGCCCAGGGC
The DNA here is from genome assembly GCA_046724925.1 of Actinomycetota bacterium. Lineage (GTDB taxonomy): Bacteria > Actinomycetota > Thermoleophilia > Gaiellales > Gaiellaceae > JBKOXM01. Next base: position 6,846 of record JBKOXM010000144.1, read on the forward strand.
GACTGCCGTTGCCTTGTCGGCGGCTCCGACGTCCGGGTTCAGGAACTCCTGCACCGCCTGGCGCACGTTGTCCTCGTCGGTCGTGAGCTCGTTGTAGCCCGTCAAGCGCGCGGGGTCGAGCTTCGCCTGGAAGACGTGCCCGGGCGGGAGCTTGTACGCGATCACGGCGTAGCCGAGCACGGTGCGCGCGTTCCATTCGGACGAACCGGACTTCCCGACCTCGACGTTCTCGGTGATCGTGTGCACAAGCCGCGGGAGGTCGATCAGCGGGAAGTCTGCGAGCCTCTGACGAACCGCGCGGACGAACAGCTGCTGCCGCGCGAGCCGGTAGAGGTCGGAATCGGTATGGCGGAAACGGACGAAGTCGAGCGCGTTCTGTCCGTTCACCTTCTGATACCCCGGTTTGAGGTTGATCGTCGCGTACCCGAATGGGCCAGCGCGGTCGTTGAAGTAGCGGCGGTCGATGTCCAGGTAGACACCGCCCAACTTCGCGACGATCTGCTTGAAGCCTCGGAAGTTGACGGTCGCGAGGTAGTGAATCGGAGCGTCGGTCAGCTGCCGCACGGTCTGGAGCGAGCCGGTCGCCCCGCACGTCGAGTACGCGGTGTTGATCCGCCCCCGGTAGACGGCGCCGGGACAGTGGATGTCGACGACCAGGTCGCGCGGGAACGACAGCATCGAGATCGTGCGCTGGTCGGGGTCGAGCCGAACGAGCATCAGCGTGTCGGAGAGCCCGGTCTGGGACGCCTCTCGACCCTGCCGCTTGTCGTAGCCGAGCACGAGCGCGATCGTGGGCGCGTTCGGCACGACGACGTCCAGCTTCTCCTGCGCCGCCTTGAGGTCGGGCGAGGTCGCGGTCAGCTTTTCCGCGATGTCACGCTCGAGGTAGAGGTAGCTGCCGCCCGCAAAGCCTCCGACGAGCATGAGACAGACCGCCAACGTCCAGAGCACGATCCGCCCGAGCAGCGCCCAGCCGCTTCTCCGCTCGGGCGCCGGCTGGCGGTAGACCGTCATCGGCGGAATCACGCCTGGCGGGAGGACCACGCGGCCGTTGCCGTTGACGGCCGCCCCGCGGCCTATTCCTCTCTTCAGCGTCGTTCGCATGGGGGCCTAAAAGGAGAGACGCCAAGCGGCGTCCCCGACGGCCAGGATACCTCAGGCTTCGGTCAGAGGTTCGGGCGGAGCCAGCGCTCGATCTCCTCGACTGGCATCCCCTTTCGACGCGCGTAATCCTCGAGCTGGTCGCGTCCGATTCGGCCGATCGAGAAGTAGCGCGCATCCGGATGTGCGAGGTAGATGCCGCTGACCGCCGCCGGCGGCGTCATCGCGAACGTTTCCGTGAGCTCGATACCGGCCTCTTCCGCCTGGAGCAGATCGAAAAGGGCGCGCTTCTCCGTGTGGTCGGGGCACGCGGGGTATCCGAACGCCGGTCGAATCCCGCGGTAGCGCTCCGCGATCAGGTCCTCGTTGCTGAGCGGGGGGCCGTCCTCGTACCACTCTCGGCGCGCGGACTCGTGCAGGTACTCCGCAAACGCCTCGGCCAGGCGATCGGCCAGCGCCTTGACCATGATCGCGTGATAGTCGTCGTGCTCAGCCTCGAAGCGCCGTGCCAGGTCGTCGGCGCCCTGGATCGACACCGCGAACGCGCCGGCATGATCGCCCTCGGGCGCGACGTAATCGGCCAAGCAGAGACTCGGCCGTGCGTCCCCATGCGCGGCCTGCTGACGCAGGAAGTGGAAGCGCGTTCCATTCAGGACGATGTCGTCGCCCTGCGCACTCGCGGGCCAGAAGCCGTAGACACCGCGAGCGTGGAGCAGGCGATCGCGAACGATCTCGTCAAGGAGCGCGGTCGCGTGCTCGTAGAGCTCCCGCGCAGCCGCGCCTTTCTCCGGGTCGTCGAGCAGCTTCGGGAACCGTCCTTTGAGCTCCCACGCGTGGAAGAAGAACGTCCAGTCGATGTAGTCGCGAAGGGTCGAGAGCTCCGGCTCGACCGTGCGCCGACCGGCGAACGGCGGAATGGGCAGCTGGTCGTAGGCGAGCCGAGGGCGGTTCGCGCGCGCCTCCGCCAGCGCGAGAAGCGGTTTGCGCACCCGCTCGGCGTGCTGCGCGCGCAAACGCTCTTGGAGCTCCGCGTTCTCGGCCTCGAGGATCTGACGCCGCTCGGGATCGAGCAGGTTCGACATCACGCCGACCACGCGCGAGGCATCCAGCACGTGAACGGTCGGCCGGGAATACTCCGGCGCGATCCTGACGGCGGTGTGCTGCTTCGAAGTCGTGGCGCCTCCGATCAGCAAGGGCAGCTCGATCCCGCGGCGCTCCATCTCTTTGGCCACGTGGACCATCTCGTCGAGCGAGGGCGTGATCAGACCGGAGAGACCGACGATGTCACACCCTTCGGCGAGAGCTGTGTCCAGGATCTGGTCGGCTGGGACCATGACCCCGAGGTCGAGGACCTCGTAGTTGTTGCACCCGAGCACGACGCCGACGATGTTCTTGCCGATGTCGTGCACGTCTCCTTTGACGGTCGCGAGCACGACCTTGCCCTGGGCGCGTCCGTCGCCGCCGGCCGCTTTCTCCTCCTCCATGAACGGCTCGAGATAGGCGACCGCTCGCTTCATCGCCCGCGCGCTCTTGACGACCTGGGGCAGAAACATCTTCCCCGAGCCGAAGAGATCGCCCACGACCTTCATCCCGTCCATCAAGGGGCCTTCGATCACATCGAGCGGCCGCGGCAGCTTCCGGCGAGCTTCCTCCGTGTCCTCCTCGATGTGGTCGACGATCCCGTGTACGAGCGCGTGCGCGAGCCGTTTCTCGACGGGCTGTTCGCGCCAGGCGAGATCGAGCTCGCGCTTGGTGCCTTCGCCCTTGACCCCCCCAGCGAGAGCAACAAGACGCTCGGTCGCGTCGGGCCGGCGATTGAAGATCACGTCCTCGACGTGCTCGCGCAGGTCGGCGGGGATCTCCTCGTAGACCGCGAGCTGACCGGCGTTGACGATGCCCATGTCGAGGCCCGCCTGGATCGCGTGGTACAGGAACGCCGCGTGCATCGCCTCGCGAACGACGTCGTTGCCCCGAAACGCGAACGAGAGGTTGGAGATCCCCCCTGAGACCTTGGAGCCGGGACAGCGCTCCTTGATCAGGGGGATCGACGCGATGAACGCCTTCGCGAATTCGTTGTGCTCCTCGATCCCGGTCGCAACGGCGAGCACGTTCGGGTCGAAGACGATGTCTTCGGGCGAAAAGCCCGCCTCCTCGGTCAGCAGTCGGTAGGCGCGCGCGCAAATCTCCACCTTGCGCTCGACCGTGTCCGCCTGACCCAGCTCGTCGAACGCCATCACCACCACGCCGGCGCCGTAGCGGTGGATCCTGCGCGCCTGCTCGAGGAACGGCTCCTCGCCCTCCTTGAGGC
>JBKOXM010000139.1:0-16033 GCA_046724925.1 Actinomycetota bacterium
AGGTAGAAGGCGTCTCCACGCTCGCCGTACTGAGCGATGATCTCGCCGGGCGAGAACTCGACGATCTTGGCGATTCCCGCGAGCTTTCGCAGATGACGCCGACTGAGACCGGTGAAGAGCCGGCAGGTGCCAAGCGTGTCGGCCCATTCCTTCGCGGTCGTCGCACGCGCGGACCCCTCCACGGCGAGCGCCGCCGGTGCTCTTCGTCTCGGACGCGCCATCGTGCCTCCCCGGTCGAATTCGTGCAGATACTTCACGACGACTAGCGTTTCGACAAGCGGTGTCCGTCGCAGCGGACATATACCGAGGCGCGGTCGACTCCGTCGAGCGTCTGATCAACCGCGGCGGCGAGCCCGAGGACGTGCTGCGCGCGGTCGTCGAGCTCCTGCACGACCGGTTCGAACGGTACTCCTGGGTCGGCATCTATCTGGTCGACGGCGATGCGCTCGAGCTTGGACCTTGGAAGGGACCGCAGGCGACCGAGCACGTCCGGATCCCGATCGGAGAAGGGATCTGCGGAGCGGCCGCCGCCACCGGGCGAACCGAGGTCGTCGACGACGTCAACGCGGACCCTCGTTACCTCGCCTGCTTTCCCTCCACGCGTTCGGAGATCGTGGTGCCCATCTCGTTCGAGGGACGCGTCGTCGGAGAGATCGATATCGACTCAGACCAGCCTGCGGCGTTCGGCGAGTCCGATCGCGTATTCCTCGAGCGAGTCGCGACGCTGATCTCGCCCTACTGCCATCTGCGCACAGGCTGAGCGGGCGACCGCGGCGAGAAGGCGGAAGGGGCTTCCGCCCCGCCGCACCGAGAGGCCGCGCGCCCACTCACGTGTCCTCGTGAGCGAGTGGGCGCCGCAGCTGGTGGATGCCCCCTCCCCCTAGATCACGTTGTAATCAGATCCGGGCCGGGCGCCATCCCTCAAGTCAGGTACCCCAACCGTTCGAGGGATGAATCCCTCGTTCGAGTGAAGCGCGCCGCGCGACGTGTGCCGCGGTGTGGCTCGCGACTCGTGGAGTCGGGCTGCGGTCTCCGTTCATCGGCGCGGTCTCACGGCTTGGATTCGGCCTTGGTCTGAGAATCGACCCGGAGTTGGCACGGTCCAGTGCGTCCCGCGCCGTTAGCATCCTCCGCGAGGGCGGAGGGTGCGGCCCCACCCTCAATTGGGTGGGGTAACGTGCGCGCGCGTGTGAACGAGAAAGGCGCCCGGGCCAGCAGACGGGGAGCGGCGGACCGCCGCGCTACGTCGGTGTGACGCGGTAGGCGTCGAAGACCGCATCGACGTTGCGGAGCGCCGTCAGCAGGGCCCGAAGCGACTTGATGTCGCCGACCTCCGCCACGTACCAGTTCTTGGCGAGCTGGTCCTCGACATGGCCGCCGTATTCGACGATGTTCGCACCGTGCTCGGCGAACGTGCGCGCGACGTCTTCGAGCAGTCGCGGCCGGTCCCAGGAGTCGACAGCGATCTGGACTCGGAAGCTCGTGGCCGCGCCACCGTCCCAATCCACCGGCGTAAACCGCTCCGGATTCCGCCGTAGGGAACGGACGTTGGGACAGTCCTCGCGGTGGATCGTCACGCCCTTGCCGAGCGAGATGTAGCCGACGATCTCGTCCCCCGGTACGGGTGTGCAGCACTTCGCCACGCGCACGAGCACGTCGCCGACGCCCTTGACCTGGATGCCGAGGTCGGCGGAGTCGACAGTCCGCGCCTTCGTCGCCTTCCGCGGAAGCGTCTCTTCCTCGACGCCCTCCTCGATCTTCAGCCGCTGCAGCAGCTTGTTGACGGTCTGGTTGGCCTGCAGCTTCCCGGAGCCGAGCGCGAGGTAGAAATCCTCGGCCTTCTTGTAGCCCGAGTCGCGGATCACCTGCGCGAGCACGGCTGAGCCGGCGAGCTTGCGATAGGGCAGGTTCTGCTTCTTCAGCGCCTGCTCGAGCGCCTCGCGCCCTTTCTGCTCCGTCTCTTCACGCGTCTCGCGCGAGAACCACTGGCGGATCTTGTTCCGCGCTCGCGAGGACGCCGCCAGCTTCAGCCAGTCGCGTGAGGGTCCCCGGCCCGACTTCGACGTCAGGATCTCGACGATGTCGCTCGACTTCAGGTGGTAGTGCAGCGGCACGATCCGCCCGTTCACCTTTGCGCCGACGGTTCGGTGACCGACGTCGGTGTGCACCGCGTAGGCGAAGTCGATCGGCGTCGCTCCTGCCGGTAGCGTCTTGACCTCGCCCTTCGGCGTGAAGACGAAGACCTCGTCGTCGAAGAGGTCGGTGCGAAACGCCTTCATGAACTCGTTCGGATCGGCCTCGTCATGCTGGGCGTCCATGAGTTGCTTGATCCAGGCGAGCCACTCCTGGTCGGCGGCTTTGCCCGTGCCCTTGTACGCCCAGTGGGCCGCGATTCCGAGCTCGGCCACGCGGTGCATCTGACGCGTTCGGATCTGGATCTCGAGCGGTCGGCCCTCGGGGCCGATCACCGTCGTGTGCAGCGAGCGATAGCGGTTCAGCTTCGGCATCGCGATGTAGTCCTTGAAGCGTCCGGGCATCGGCTTCCAGAGCGAGTGGATGAGGCCGAGCGCGCCGTAGCAGTCGCGCGTCCCCTCCTCGCCCGAGCGCTCAACGATCACGCGCATCGCGGTCAGGTCGTAGATCTCGTTGAACTCGCGACCGCGCTTCGCCATCTTTTCGTAGATCGAGTAGAAGTGCTTCGCGCGGCCCTTGAACTCGGCCGGGATGTCGACCTTCTCGAGCTCGCCCTTCAGCACTAATCCGGCTTCACGGACATGCTCTTCGCGGTCGGCGCGGCGCTCGTTGACCATCGCCTTGATCTCCTCGTACTTGCGCGGGTGCAGCGTCTGGAATGCCAGATCCTCGAGCTCCCACTTGAGGGCGTGGATGCCGAGGCGATGGGCGAGCGGGGCGTAGACCTCGAGCGCCTCCTTGGCCTTCTGGACCTGCTTCTGGCGGCCGAGGTACTCGATCGTGCGCAGGTTGTGGAGACGGTCAGCGAGCTTGATCAGGATCACGCGGCCGTCCTCGGCCATCGCGAGCACGAGCTTGCGGTAGTTCTCCGCCTGAGCCTGCTCGCGGCTCTGGAACTGAATCCTGGTCAGCTTCGTGACGCCGTCGACGAGCCGCGCGACCTCGTCGCCGAACTCGGCGCGGACCTCGTCCAGGTCGGCCTGGGTGTCCTCTACGACGTCGTGCAGCAGCGCGGCAGTGATCGTCTGATCGTCCTGACGAAGGCCTGCGCAGATCTTGGCGACGCCGAACGGATGATGGATGAAATCTTCTCCGGAGCGGCGCTGCTGGCCCGTATGTGCCTGCGCCGCGAAGCGGAAAGCCCCGGTTAGCAGGTCGCGGTCGACCGCCGGGTTGTACGCGGCGACGTCCTCGAGCAGCTCGTCGACGAGGTTCTGATGCCTTTCAGCTGCTTCGACGACTGCCATAGCCAAATTGTAGTTGGGGCCTCCTTTCGACCCCCGGCGGAGGATTTGCGGGCGCCGAGGCGAAATTGCGCCGCTCAATGCGTTCTCGTCGGAGAAAAGCGCTCCTCCTGGCCCGCTTCCTGCTCGCGCTCGACGAGATGGCCCGTTCGTCGAGGCCGTGGACCCCCCGGCGCGTCAGCCGGTGTGCGATCGGCCCGTCAGTTGTGCGCTAAAAATTCGTCGAGCGACCAGAACGGTGGCCCGCCAAGGGCGACAGCCGGGAGCGACATCGCCTGCCACTCTTCGAAGACCAGGCCGCAGTAGAGGCTCAACGCCAGGCCGTGTGAGACAACTGCAAGCGGGCCTTCGACCTCGCCCAGGAGGCGTTCGACGCAAGCCCGTACGCGCTCGCGCACCTCTCGAGCCGGCTCCCAACCGTGGACCGACTGGTCGGGCGCTGCCAGGTAAGCCGCCACGAGCCTTCCATACTCCTCGGCGCTCGCGACCGGCGTCCCGGGGCGCTCCGCCTCGCGAAGATCGTGCTCGACGCGCAGACCCGAGTCGGCGGCCTCAGCAATCGGCAGCGCCGTCTCGACCGCCTTGGGCTCCGGGCTGCAGGCCACGAGGACGAGCTCCTGCCAGGCCGGCGAGCTCGCGAGCTGCGCGGCAAGCACCCGGCCCCGCTCGGAGAGGCGCCACTCGGGTGCGGGACGCTCCGGGTCGAGGTCGACCGGCGCATGCCGCACCAGGTAGAGCACCTACGCCGCCTTCGCCAGGGGCGGCTCCTCGAGGAGCGCGAGGAAGGTAGGAGACTCGTACAGGCTCCGCTTGGCTCCCTCGGTCAGCCCGAGCTCCTCGAAGATGGCGTGCGCGTTCGCGTCGCGCTGTTCGACGGGCTTCCGCCACTCGGCGACAAACCACGCCCGGAGACCTTCGTAGCGCTCGTGCGCGTCGAAAACCCTGCGGACGACCAGCTGTGGCGCGACGGTCCCGTTCCAGCTGTTTTCCTGCAGCCGGAACGCGACGTCGTACCGGCCCGGCCCGCGATAGCGGTCGAGCTGCGCCCCGAAGCCGAACGCGATCGCGCTTCCTGCATCGCGGTTGCCGCGGCGAACGCGGAACCGCAGGTGCTTGCCCTCCCCGACCGCGGAGAGCTCCCCGAGCTCACAGTCCTCGGCGAGCAACACCGGCTCCGGATTCCCGAGGCCAAACGGCGCGAGGCGGGCGAGCTCCGCGCTGAGATCGAGGGTCAGACGTGCCCCGGGCGGGAGGACGGCGTCGACCACCGTCAGCGGACTCAGGTCGGTCTCTTCCAACGCACCGTCGGCGTGCACGGCAAACGCGTCCGCAAAGGCGTCGACGCGGTCGGGGCGGATCGAGAGGCCGGCGGCTGCCCGGTGGCCGCCGAAGCGCTCGAGATGCTCCGCGCACGAGCCGAGCGCTGCGTGAAGGTCGAATGCGCTCGTCGACCTCCCCGAGCCCTTCCAGGGCACGTCGCCTCCCGCGATCAACACCACCGGGCGGTGATAACGCTCGACGAGCCGAGACGCGACGATCCCGATCACGCCCTGGTGCCACGCCTCGTCCGCCAAGACGTAGCCTCGTCGAGCGCGCTGTTCCTCGGGCCACTCCGTCACCTGCTTGACGGCGTCGCGCAAGATTCGGTCCTCGACGGCCTGGCGCTCCCGATTCAGTTCCTCGAGCGTGCCGGCGAGGCGGAAGGCCGTCTTGCGGTCGTCGGTCAGCAGCAGCTCGAGCGCCGCGCGCGGGTGGCCGAGCCGACCGGCCGCGTTGATCCGCGGCGCGAGACGAAAGCCGACCGAACCCGTGTCGACCGTCGCCGGGTCGACGCGCGCGCTGCGCATCAGCGCCTGTAGGCCGGGCTTCTGAGTCCGCGCGAGCGCGTGCAGTCCCGCGGCGGCCAGAACTCGGTTCTCGTCCACGAGCGGGACCACGTCCGCGATCGTCGCCAACGCGACCAGGTCGAGATGGCGACTGAGCACAGGCGCGTCCGCGCCGAGCAGCGCCTGTCCGAGCTTGAAGACGACGCCTGTGCCGCAGAGCTCGGGAAACGGGTAGTCCGAGGGTCGGGTCGCCACGATCGGGCAGGCCGGGACGGCTTCGTCGGGCCGGTGGTGATCCGTGACGATCACGTCGAGCCCGAGCGCACGCGCGGCCGCGACCTCGTCAACCGCCGTAATGCCGCAGTCGACCGTGAGGACGAGCCCGCACCCTTCTTCGGCGAGCCTCGCCAGCGTCTCGCCCGACAGCCCGTAGCCTTCGTCGAAGCGGCTCGGGAGGTGCCAGCGGACATTCGCGCCGACCTCGCGCAGGATCAATACGGCGAGGGCGGTCGCGCAGATCCCGTCGACGTCGTAGTCCCCGTGGATGCAGATCTCCTCGCCCCGTTCCACGGCCGCGCGGATGCGCTCGCATGCCGCCTGCATGTCGCCGAGGAGGAAGGGATCGTGGCGCGGCTCGTCGGCCGCGAGGAATCGCCGCGCGGTTTCGGGGTCGCCGTACCCGCGCCGGACGAGCACGGTGGCCGTGATCTCACTGATCCCGAGCGCCTGGGCGAGTGCGCTCGCGTCCCGGTGCGGGCACGGACTGAGTGTCCACGTGCCCTCTTGCATGGCACCGGCGAGGGTACGAGCCGGGTCGGACGGACTCCCGGTACTTGGAGGCCGGCGTGGGGCCGGGCGAAAATCGAGACGAAATCGACGCAGATGCGTGTGCGTTCGAGCGGTACGCTCGGCAGCGAGGGAGGCGGGCAACCCCACCCTGGGCGGGGGTATGACCTGTCTGAGGGAGCCTGGGCGCTAGGGTCGTTCCGATGTCGACCGTGAACGTGTGGGACTACGAGCGCCTCGCGGAGGAGAAGCTCGCCCCCGGCCCCTTCGGATATGTCTACGGCGGCGCCGGCGACGAGTGGACGCTGCGCGAGAACCGAAAGGCTTTCGAGCGTTGGTATCTGCGCCCGCGCGTCCTCGTGGACGTCAGCGACGTTCAGACCAGCACCACTGTCCTCGGCACCGCGGTCACGCTGCCCGCGCTGATCGCGCCGACCGCCTTCCAGCGGGTGGTTCACGAGGAAGGTGAGTGTGCGACCGCTCGAGCCGCCGCGACCGCCGGGACGATCATGTGCCTCTCGACCGTCGCGACCGCCACGCCGGCCGAAGTCGCGGAGGCCGCGCCTCAGGCGAAGCGCTGGTTCCAGCTGTACTGGCCCGCAGACCGCGAGTTCGCGAAAGACCTGATCGACGAGGCGCGGGAGAAAGGATTCAGCGCCGTCGTCTTGACGGTCGACCTGCCGGTCTTGGGACGCCGAGAGCGCGACATCCGCACGCGCTTCGAGATTCCGGAGGACATCTCCGTCCCCGTCTTCGCGACGTGGGAGAAGCGCCAGGGCGCCACCACACCCGACCAGATCAACTGGCTCGTCGACCGCAAGCTCACCTGGAATGACCTCGAGTGGCTCCGCTCGACCTCGGCGCTTCCGCTCGTCGTGAAAGGGATTTTGACTCGTGAGGACGCGCTCCTTGCCGCAGAACACGGAGCGGAGGCGGTCGTGGTCTCGAACCACGGCGGACGCCAGCTGGACGGTGTTGCGGCCTCCCTCGATGCCCTACCCGAGGTCGTGGACGCGGTCGGGGAGCGGGTCGAGGTCCTCGTCGACGGCGGGGTTCGGCGCGGCATCGACGTGATCAAGGCGCTTGCGCTGGGAGCTCGGGCGGTGCTGGTCGGTCGCCCGGTTCTCTACGGCCTCGCGGTCGAGGGCGAGCCAGGCGTCGTCCGCGTGCTCGAGCTCCTTCAAGCCGAGATCGCGGCCGCCTTGGCCCTGTGCGGGTGCGCCCGTCCGGGCGACGTCACACGCGCGCACGTAGCGCGGGCCGAGCAGTAGGGGAGCTTGGCGAAACGTAGCGCTGAGTCGTCAGATGCGCGCTGCTCGCCCCGAGGCGGCGTCCTCAGTCGTACGCTACGCGTCAATGCTTGACGAACAGTCGCGCTAGATCGGAGGTCCCGCCCCCAGCTAAAGGCTCCCTGCGCCTTGCCTCGAAACAACGATCGCGCTCTGCCGACGAGCGACGTTCCACCAAACCCTCCTAGCGCTCACCGCCGCGGTCACGCCAGGACTCGTACGCGACCTTCCCCCAGAGGATGATCAGGAAAGCGATCGCGCCGACACTGATGACAAGAACCGGGGCGAGCACCGCCGCACGCTCGAGCGTCAGGTCGGTAAAGGCCGCAGACGCCACCACGAGCCCCACGCAAACCAGCGTCGAGATCGCGATCGCACGAACGCCCACCGCGGCAAGGCTATCCTCAGCTCGTGGCCGAACCGAACTACCACTCCGGCGACGACTACGTCGTGGAGTTTCTCGGCTACCGCTTCGCCTTCAACGCGTTCGATTTCGAGCAACGGGTCACAGCCTCGGCGGTGAAGCTCGGACTCCTCGATCGCAACGACCTGGACGAGGACGAGACGGCGGACCTCGTCGAGCTCGCAGCGGAGGGCCTGATCGAAGACCCGCGCAGCGAGCTCGGCCGTTATCTGGTCCGCCACTGGGAGCGGCTCGCGCTCGTGAACGGCGAGTCCCTCGTCTACTGGCTACGGAAACTCGTTTTCCGCGGAGCCTGGCTCGACCACCGCGTCAAAGAGGGGTTGCTCGAGGTGGCGTGGGACGACGACAACACGGACTTCGGGTACCGCGATCCGCGTGGAGGCCGAGCGCTCCTCGAGCTCGCACCCGTGCCTAGCTGGCACGAGCTTCAGTTTCGCGGCTAGCTCTCCAACCGTCGTCGCAGCGCCATCCGATCGAAGGCCGCGCGCGTAAGAACCGGCGACGACTATGGCAAGGGGGAAATGAATGAGACGACTCGTGCTCGCGACCGTTTTGCTTGCCGGCCTGGCCGTGTCGTGGTCGGCGGCACAGGGTGCTCGTGAGAAACCAACGCTGAAGGTGAAGGTCTGTCACCGAACGGCGTCGGCGACAAAGCCGTATCGCCTGATCACCGTCACGACACGCGCCGCGCAGCGCGCCCACCTGCGGCACGGTCAGGACATCGTGCCAGCGCCCGCCGGCGGCTGTCCGCGCACTCTGCTGAGCCCAACCGCCGGTGGACGAGCGTTCCGCGCATTCATGCTCGGCGCCTTCGAGCAACCCGAGCCCGGTGATCGGGACGGTCATGGCGAGGCGACGATCAGGCTGCAGCAGGGCCTCGGGCGCGTCTGCTTCGTGTTGAACGTCCACGGTCTCACGCTCCCCTCCGCCGGAGCGCACATTCACCTCGGAGCCGTCGGGAGTGCCGGCGGAATCGTCGTGCAGCTCGTAGCTCCGGGAGCCTCGGGAACGAGTCGCGGGTGCTCGAGCGCGACCAGGGCCCTCGTGGGCCAGATCCTCCGCAATCCCGCCGGCTACTACGTCAACGTCCACACGACCGACTTCCCGGCAGGAGCAATCCGCGGCCAACTCGAAGCGCTGGCCGGCGGGACAACCGTGTTCGTCGCGGCCATGACCGGTGACCAGGAGCGTCGCGCCAACGATCCGGTCACCCCTGCCGGCGATGCGGACGGGATCGGGGCCGGTGTCTTCCGGATCACAGGAGCGCAGGTCTGCTACACGCTCGCCGTCCGCAACATCACGCTGCCGTCAGCGGGGGCGCATATCCATCGTGGCGCGGCGACCCAGAACGGCCCAATCGAGGTTCCGTTCGAAGCGCCGGGCGCAAGCGGCACGTCGAGCGCGTGCACGAACGCCGACGCCGGCGACATCCAGGACATCCGAGGGAACCCGGCGGGCTTTTACTCGAACGTGCACACGACGGACTTTCCAGGCGGGGCCGTCCGCGGCCAGCTCACTGCGCCGTAGGAAGGAGAGGAGAGGGCCCGGTCCCGAGCCGGGCCCTCGTCCCGCCCAACCAGCAGTTGGTAGGGCTTTCTCCCGGAAAGGGCGGTGACGGCGCCTCGGCGGCTAACGGTCCGAGACGGAGAAGCCGAACCGAGCTCGGTCTTCTTCCGCCCGGTCGAGCTCGATCCGCCTGATCGAGGCGACGGGCACGATCATCTGCTCCGGCGACTCGCGGTCGTCGCTCGGGTGCGGCCGCAACGTGAGGAAACCCCATCCCGGCTCCGGGAGGATCTCCTCGATCGCGAACCGCGAGCCGTCCGCGAGCTCGACCTCGACAACTGCTTGCTTCACGCCGGCTTCGCGAGCGTACGTCTCGATCTGGCGCTGGAGCCGTTCTACGAAGGCATCGAGCGGCCCCTCGACGCCGGGAAGCCAGAGCTCGGGCACGATCCGGAGCCTACTGCCTGCCCGGAAACGCAACGTGGCCGAAAGGCCACTCACCGTCGACCCAGTCACGCACGGCTTGCTCGAGCTCGGGATCCAGGCCCTCCGACCACGCGGCGCGGGTGCTCGAGGCCGAGCGGAATCTGGAAGTCGTCCGGAACGAAGCTCAGAAGAGGCGACTCTCTTCGGGCAGCGTGCCCAGATGCTCGCGTCCGAGGTCGGTCACGATCCGCCCGCGCGGCGTTCGCTGCAGGAAGCCGAGCTGGAGCAGATACGGCTCGTAGACGTCCTCGATCGTGTCCGGCTCCTCGCCCAGGGTGACGGCGAGCGTCGAAAGGCCAACCGGGCCGCCGCCGAACCGCTCCGCGATCGCACGGAGAAGCTCGCGATCGATTCGTTCGAGCCCACGGGCATCGACCTCGAGCAGGTCGAGCGCCTCACGGGTCACATCGGCAGTCACGGATCCCTCGTACCGCACCTCGGCGACGTCGCGGACCCGACGCAGGATCCGGTTCGCGACCCTCGGCGTGCCGCGTGAGCGTGACGCAATCTCGGTGGCCGCGTCGTCCTCGATCGCGACGCCGAGGATCCCTGCGGAGCGGCGCACGATCGTCGCCAGCTCCGTGGAGTCGTAGTAGTCGAGCCGGAACGTCATGCCGAACCGGTCGCGCAGCGGCGTCGTTAGCAGCCCCGTGCGGGTCGTCGCGCCGACGAGCGTGAAATGCGGAAGGTCGAGCGTCAGCGTGCGTGCGGCCGGTCCCTGGCCGACAACGATGTCCAGGCGAAAATCCTCGAGCGCCGGATACAGGATCTCCTCTACAGCCCGCGACAGCCGATGGATCTCGTCGACGAAGAGGACGTCACGGTCCTCGAGGGCGGTCAGGATGGCGGCGAGGTCGCCCTTGCGCTCGAGCGCGGGACCGGCGACGCAGCGGATTCCCACGCCGAGCTCCTCCCGGACGATGTACGCGAGACTGGTCTTCCCGAGCCCTGGAGGACCGACGAGCAGGACGTGGTCGAGCGCCTCCGCCCGTGAGCGCGTCGCCTCGAGCGCGATCGCGAGCTGCTCCTTGATCCGCTCCTGACCGACGAACTCGTCCAGCCGGCGTGGCCGGAGCGATTGCTCGAGCTCGTCCTCGCGCCCGTCCTCGAGGGCCGGCGCTAGAAACTGTGCGGTCATGCCGCCCTTTTGAGCGCGAGGCGAACGCGCTCCTGGGGCGGTAGATCAGAATCGACCTCAGCGAGAGCGTGCTCGGCCTCGACCAGGGAATACCCCAACTCGACGAGCGCGTCGCGTGCGACCAGGTGCGGCTCCTCGGGCCGGGCTCCGACATCCGGCGCGTCGGCGGCTGCCGCAAGCTTTTCCTTCAGCTCGAGCACGATTCGCTCGGCGGTCTTCTTGCCGATACCGGGAATGGCCTGGAATCGAGCCGCGTCCTCGCGCGCGATCGCCCGGCGGAGCTCCACGGCAGGCGAGCCGGACACGACGGCGAGAGCCACCTTCGGCCCCACGCCGCTCACGGAGAGCAGGTTGACGAACAACTCTCGCTCATCCGCATCCGCGAAGCCGTAGAGCTGGAGCGCGTCGTCGCGGACGTGGAGGTACGTCTCGAGCGAGACTTCCTCTGCGGCACGGGCAATCCGGAGCGCTGCCGGAGTGGCGGCGACGAGATACCCGACGCCGCTGACGTCGAGCACGAGTCCCTCCGGGGTCACGGCAGCCCGACGGCCGCGCAGACGCGCAATCATGAGGATGAGGTTAGGCGCGGGCCCGGACGCTCCTGCCCCGCGCGCGACGATCCTCAGGTCACGTAGGTGCGGATCTGTTGCCGCGGCCCGCCGGGACGGCTGTAGTCCATCGGATAGAGCTCCGGGCCCGATTCCTGCCCATGGCTGATCACGCGGCCGTTCCCCACGTAAACCGTGACGTGATTGATGGCTCCGTGGCTGTGTCCGTAGAACACGAGGTCGCCCGGCCGGGGCGTCTTGACCTCCCGGCCGTGTCGGATTTGGTCGCCGGTGTAGCCGTGGATGCCGTCGAAGCTGTTCCCGTTCGGGTCAGGCGCGCCGGCAACCCAGTAGCACCAGGTAGCGAACGACGAACAGTCCTCCCAGATCGGATGCTTCGGAGGCTGAATCTTCTCGCGCACACCTTGCATGCGGCGGCCGGTCTGCGTGTAGTGGATCGATCCGCGCCCGTCGTAGCCGACCTTCGCCGCCGCGACGATCCTCTGGCGCGTCGTCTTCGGATTCCCCGCTGCCGGCACGCGGCCCAGGAGCCACTTGCCGTAGGCATCGAGGTAGGGACGCAGTGCGCCGAACGTGTTCTCGCCGACGACGCCGTCGACCTCCAACTTGCGCTCGCGCTGAAATCGTTTGACGTCGCGCACCGTGTCCGAGTCGTAGTCGCGATCCGGCTTCCGGTCGCCGCTCCAGTAACCCGCTTTCTTCAGCGCGCGCTCGACCGCGAGCACGTCTCGACCCCGCGAACCGCGGCGGAGGAGTCTCGAAAGCGTCGCCGCCATCGCTCAGCGCGTCGACGGCGTGTGCTCGCGGTTCTTGCCTGCTCTCTCCGCGTCCTTCGCCTCGGAGGAGCTGCCCGCGACAGCTCGATCGTCGCCTTCCTCGGCTGGCGGCGCGTCGTCCGGCTTCCCCTGGAACAGGTCGAATTCGTCGTCGTCGGGTGCGAGGGGCCCGAAGCGAAGCTTGTCTCGAAGTGGCATGGCAACCCCCTCGTCGATTCGGCAGGGATAGTCGCCGCAGTGAGCGCGAGGCTACTCCGCTCGTTGTCAGTTGTCTAGGAGGCCAGGCGGGCGAGCGGCGGCGCGAGCGCGTGGCAGATCGCGACCGCAAGTGCGTCGGCGGCATGGTGCGGAGCCGGCAGCTCGGCAAGCCCCAGAATCGCCTTCACCATCCTCTGCACCTGCTCCTTCTCGGCCCGGCCGTAGCCGCAGACTGCTTGCTTGACCGCCGCGGGCGAGTACTCAGCGCACGCGACGCCGGCGTCGGCGGAGGCCACGAGCACGGCGCCCCGCGCCTGACCGACAGAGAGCGCGATGCGGGCGTCGGCGCCGACGAATGACTCCTCGAGCGCGACGGCATCCGGTTGGTGCTCGTCGATGAGGGCGGCGACGCCGTCGAAGATCGTCTTCAGGCGGAGCTCCGGCCGCGTGCGCGCGGACGTCCGCCACCAACCGTGGTCGAGCGCCCGGAGGCGCCCGTCGCTTTCGTGGACGATGCCGTATCCGCATGCCGCCGTGCCTGGGTCGATTCCGAGGACTTTCACGGGGAGACATTAGGCGGGCGAGCGGACGTTTCCTTCCCCGCCCGAGAGGGGGAAAGCACACACGATGGCCGATGTGACACCGACCGAGCAGGACGGCACGTTGACCCTTCCGAGCGGCGGCGAGGAGCGCCTACGGCCCGGCCTTACGATCGGACGGGGCAAGGACAACGACATCGCGCTGCGCTCAAAGACGGTCAGCCGCAACCACGCGGTGCTCTCCTTTCGCAACGGACGCTGGTTCATCGAGGATCGCGGCAGCGCGAACGGCACGTTCGTGAACGACCGGCGGATCCCCTTCGGTATCCCACACCCGCTCCGCCACTCCGACACGATCGGCGTCGGAGCCGACCGCCTCGTCTTCTCCTGGCCCGCCGAAGGAGCCGATCCCGACCGTACAGACACGCAGGAGGGGGTCGAGGTCGTTCCGATCCAACTCTCGTCGTTCCAGCTCCAAGTCGTGCGCGCCCTTTGCAGGGCTTGGGTCGGAGGCGAGGAGATCGACGAGCTGCCGTCGAACGAGCGCATCGCCGCCCAGCTCGGAACGCCGCACGCCACCGGCGCCGTGAAGGCGGCGCTTCGGCGGATCTACGCGAAAGCGGGCCTCGCGGAGGCGGCCCCGCACGCGAAGCGGCGCATGGTCTGCCGCATGGCGCGCCAGCGCGGCTGGCTCTAGGAGGGCTTGGCGAAACGCAGCGCTGTGTCGTCAGACCACGCTGCTCGCCCCGAGGACGGCGTCCTCAGTCGCACGCTACGCGTCAATGCTTGACGAACAGTCGCGCTAAAACGGAGGTCCCGCCCCAGCTAGCGCTCCCTGCGTCCTTCCCTCGGAACGAGCATCGCACCCTGCCGACGAGCGACGTTCCACCAAACCCTCCTAGCTCGCGACCTCTTCGAGCACGCGCTCGGGAATGTCGAAGTTGGCGTGCACTTCCTGGACGTCGTCCAGCTCTTCGAGCGCGTCGACCAGCCGGAGAACCTTCTTCGCCTGCGTGTCGTCGGCGATCTCGATCGTCGTCTTCGGGACCATCGCGAGCTCCGCTGAGTCAGCCGTGAAGCCGGCAGCTTCGATGGCCTCACGCACGGCGCTGAGCGCCTCCGGAGCCGTCGTGATTTGAAAGGTCGACCCGTCGAGATCGACGTCGTCCGCCCCGCCCTCGGCCGCGGCGAGCATCAGCTCGTCCTCGTCGGCGCCGTCGGCGGCGACCAACACGATCCCTCGGCGCTCGAAGAGCCACGCGACGGAGCCGGACTCGCCGAGGTTGCCGTCGTGCTTGGCGAACAGGTGCCGAACCTCTGACGCCGTGCGGTTTCGGTTGTCGGTCAACGCCTCGACGATCAGCGCCACGCCACCGGGGGCGTAGCCCTCGTAGTGGACGGTCTCGAACGCCGCCGCGTCAGTGTCGGTGCCGGAGCCACGCGCGATCGCCCGCTCGATGTTCTCCTTCGGCATCGAGTACGAGCGCGCCTTCTCGATCGCGTTCTGAAGCGCAAGGTTCCCGGCCGGATCCGGCCCGCCCTCCCGCGCCGCGACGATCAGCGCGCGCGCGAGTTTCGAGAACAGCTTCCCGCGCTTCGCGTCGGCCGCGCCTTTGCGGTGCTTGATCGAGGACCATTTGCTGTGGCCGGACACCTATCGCCCCCTTTGCGGAGCGCGATCCGATCGGTCGAATCCGCGGCACCCGCGCTTACTGTGCGCCGACATCGGCCTCCTCACGCACGAGGTCGAGAAAGAGCTCGTGCACGCGCGTGTCGTCGGTGAGCTCCGGGTGGAAAGCGGCCACGATGAAGCGTCCCTGCCGCAGGAGCACCGGCTCGCCGTCGAGCTCCGCGAGTACTTCCACGTCCGGCCCCGCTTGCTCGACTCTCGGCGCGCGGATGAAGACACCGCGGAGCGGCCGGTCGTCGCCCGCCAGGTCGAGGTCGGCCTCGAAGCTCTTCACCTGCCGGCCGTACCCGTTCCTGCGCACGAGAATGTCGACCGCGGACAGAAGCGGCTGCCCCGGCAGACCGTCGACCGCGTCGCGGGCGAGGACGATCATTCCGGCACACGTGCCGAGGACAGGCCGTTCGAAGTGACGGATCGCATCCTCGAGGCCGTAGAGCCGGATCAGGCGGCCGATCGTCGTCGACTCGCCGCCCGGGATGATCAGGCCGTCGAGGCCTGCGAGGGCGTCGGCCGTTCGCACCTCCACGGCCTCCGCGCCGAGGCTGCGCAGCACCGCCGCGTGCTCCCGGAAGTCTCCCTGCAGCGCCAAAACGCCGATCGCCGGCCGTTCCGTCATCGCCTTCCGATTCTAGAGGCGCGCATCGAGCACGCCGGTAGGCTCCTCCGCGTGGAAGCGAGCACCACGGATTTCGCAAGCATGCTCCAGCAGCTCGCGCTCTTCGCCGACCTCGGCCGGCCGGAGCTCGAGGCGGTTGCGCATACCTGCACTGAGGAGGTGTTCGGGGACGGACAGCGCGTGATCCGGACGGGATTCCAGGGCAGCGGCTTCTATGTGATCGTGGAAGGCCAGGCGAGCGTCCTGGTCGACGGAGAGGAGCGCGCGCGACTCTCGCGTGGGGACTTCTTCGGGGAGAGCTCGCTCCTGAAAGAAGAGGCCCCTACAGCAGACGTCCTCGCCGCCGGCGTGCTGAGATGCCTGGTGATCGACGGGCCACAGCTGAGGGACTTCCTGCTTCGGCATCCGCACGTGATGCTGCGGATCCTTCAGGAAGAGGTGCGCAGGTTGCGTCGCGCCAACGTGTGGCGCGGGTAGAGCCCGAGCGGCCCTTCCCTCCCGGCGACTACGACGTCGTCGTGGTGGGTAGCGGGCCCGGAGGGCTCCAGACGGCGTACTCCCTTGCCCGCAGCGGGATCGAGCGTGTGGCAGTCCTGTCCCGCGACGAGGCCCCCGGCGGCATGTTCCGCCGCTACCCGATCTATCAGAGGCTGATCAGCTGGACGAAGCCCGAAGCGCCGTTTGCCCGAGGTTCGCGCGAGTACGAGTGGTACGACCACAACAGCCTCGTCGGCGACGAGCCCGGTCACCAGG
>JBKOXM010000212.1:0-3798 GCA_046724925.1 Actinomycetota bacterium
GTACTTGCCGCGCCGCTCGAGCGCGGCGACGCGCTCACCCTCGAGCTCTTTGGCGACTGACGCAGGCGAGAGCGGTCGCGTCAGCCGCTCGTCGGCAATCTCGACGCGATCGAAACGGCGGCCGACGAGCGCGGGCTCGAGTCGACGGCGCACGGTCTCGACCTCGGGCAGCTCGGGCATGTCCGCAGCGTATCGGCGTGGCCGCCCGAAACGGCAGGCTGCGCCCGGGCGCAAATGACCGCACGCCCCGCGGGTGTTGCCGTCCCGATCGTACGCGTTGCTCTCTCAACGACACCGCGCGGCAAGCTTTTGTTCCACCACCGCTCTCGATTTGTAACGAAGGCCACGCCCGCACTGGACCCGTCCTAGGGACAGTCCCCGGTGTCCAGCGGCAAGAGGCGTGAAGCGGGGAAAGCCGGCAAGCGAATCGCACTTTTCAAGCGGTTCTACGTGAGCACGTCGAGGACGACGCGCGAGGGAGCGGGCCGCTCCTCGCCGATCTCGTACGCCGCCGATACCTCCTCTGCCGCCGCGGCGGCAGAGTCCTCGTCGCGCGCGTGGATCTCCGCCAGCGCGTCCCCTTCCGCGACCTCGTCTCCGCGTTTGTTCCGCACGACCACCCCCACCGCATGGTCGATCGCGTCGTCTTTCGTTCGCCGGCCGGCGCCCAGGCGCACCGCGGCAAGTCCTACGTCCGTCGCGCCCAGACGCACGACGTAACCGTCGCGCACGCTCTTGACCTGCCGAATCACCGGCGCGCCCGGCAGCACATCCTCAGCAGGATCGCCACCCTGCGCGCGGATCCAGCGGTCATACGCCTGGAGCGCGCTGCCGTCGGCGATCGCCGCCTCCGCGCGCCGTCTGCCCTCCTCCAGGTCTACTCCGAGGTCCGACAGTGCCAAGAGGTGACTCGAGGCGACAAGAACGAGCTCGGTGAAGTCGGACGGACCCTGTCCCCGAAGCGTCGCGATCGCCTCTCGAATCTCGAGCGCATTTCCGACTGCCTCGCCAAGCGGCTGATCCATGTCAGTGAGCAGCGAAACGACCTCCCGCCCAGCGCGGCGGCCGAGACTTGTCATCGCCTCCGCCAGCGCTTGACCATCCGGCAAGGCCTTCATGAACGCGCCGTCGCCGACCTTCACGTCGAGCACGATCGCGTCGGCGCCGGCCGCGATCTTCTTGGACATGATGCTCGCCGCGATCAACGAGATGTTGTCGACCGTCGCCGTCACGTCTCGCAGCGCGTAGAGCCGTTTGTCCGCAGGGACGATGTCCTCCGTCTGACCCACGATCGCGAGACTGACGTCTCGGACCTGAGCGACGAACTCGTCCTGCGAGAGCTCCACGCGGAAGCCGGGAATCGACTCGAGCTTGTCGAGCGTCCCGCCGGTGTGGCCAAGCCCGCGGCCACTCATCTTCGCGAAGGGCACGCCGCACGCGGCAACGATCGGACCCACGGCGATCGAGGTCTTGTCCCCCACTCCGCCGGTCGAGTGCTTGTCGACGGTGCGTCGGCCGACCGCTGCCGAGAGATCGATCTGGACGCCGCTCCGCACCATGCCGTCCGTCAGCGCCATCGTCTCCGCAGGCGTCAGGCCGCGGAAGAAGACCGCCATGCAGAAAGCGGACATCTGGTAGTCCGGAACCTCGTCGCGTGCGTACGCGAGCATGAGGTCGGTGATGTCCTCAGGCGCGAGCTCTTCGCCGTCGCGCTTGCGCTGGATCAGCTCGACAGCGCGGATCATTTCGAAGCGGCGCGGATGAACAATCGATCGTGTCGACCGGTCATTTCAGACGGACGCACGGTCGAGGCCCGTGCGTCCTGACGGTCGGCGCCGCCGAGTCGGCGCCTTCGTCGCCACGAAGACGACCGGCGCACGCGTCGCCCGCAAGGGCCCTTCGAAGGCGGGCAGCGGGCCGCTCGCGAGCTCCAACCAAATGATGCTCGAATCCACGTACGCCTGAGCCTCCGAGCGGCTTGGGAAATCGACGGTTCCGAACGCCTCGCGGCGCTCCACATGGGCGAACCGCCGGAGGAGCTGTTCCTCGGCGTTCCCCCCATCGAACGACGTGCGCGGCCGTTCGGCTCCCAACAGCTCCGCCAACTCTTCAAGGTGCTGCGGAGCGTTCGTGACCGCGACCAAACGCCCTTCGGGCCTCAGAACGCGCGCGAGCTCCGCCAGCGCGCGATCGACGTCGGGAACGTGGTAGAGCATCCATGCTGCGACGGCGCAGTCGAACTCGCCGTCCGCGAAGGGCAGTTGTTGGACGTCCGCCACATGCGCGTCGACGCCGCGCCCTCGCGCGAGCTCGACCATGCGCTCCGAGAGATCGATTGCCTTGACCTCAGCCTCCAGGTCACTCTGGACGCGCGCCGCGAGCTCACCCGGTCCGCATCCGACCTCCAGTACGCGGCGCGGCTCGAACTCGGCGATCGCCTCGAACGCGAGTTCGCGGGCGTCTGGCCCGGTTGCGTAGCGGTACGCCGCTCGGCGCCCTTCCAGCCGAACCTCGCTCGCGTACTCGGCGCGGACGGCTGCGGGATCGTCGAGCGTCACGGCTCGAGGATCGGTTGACCGGGAATCCCGCGCGGCGGCGACTTGCCTCCCAGCCACGCGTTCACGGTCGCGCCGACGTCCGCGAACTCTCCTTCGTGCACCGCGCCCGCCGCGTTTCGGCCTTCGACGTATGCGAGCAGCAGCGCGTGCTCGCGCGAATGATCGGTCGAGGATGTCGTGGGATCGCATCCGTGGTCGGAGGTGAGGATGAGCAGGTCGCCTTCTCGGAGCGCGTCGAGGAGGTCGGGAAGCCGCCGATCGAAGTCCTGAAGGCAGCGATGGAAGTTGACCGGATCGTTGCGGTGGCCCCAGAGCATGTCGGTCTCGACCAGGTTGACGAAAACGAGACCATCGTCCAGCTCGCGGAGGAGCTGCTCGGTCTGCGTGATCCCTTCGACGTTCGACTTGGTCGGAAGCGACTCGTCGATGTCACAGCCGGCGAAGATGTCGTGGATCTTCCCGACGCCATGGACCTTCTTGCCTGCGTCACGGACCAGGCTGAGGTAGTTCGGACGCTTCGGCTCCACGGAATAGTCGTGGCGGTTGGGCGTACGCACGTAGTTGCCCGGCTCGCCGGTGAACGGACGTGCGATCACGCGCCCAACTGCGTGGTTGCCCGTCAGGATCTCGCGGGCGATCTCGCAGCCGCGATAGAGCTCGTCGAGCGGGATCGTGTCTTCGTGCGCGGCGATCTGAAAGACGGAGTCGGCCGACGTGTAGACGATCCACTTGCCGGTCTGCTGATGCTCCTCGCCCAACTCCTGGATGATCTCGGTTCCCGAGGCCGCCTTGTTGCCGAGCACCCCGCGTCCCGTGCGGTGCATGAACGGGTCGATCACGTCGTGGGGAAAGCCGTGCGGATAGGTCGGGAACGGCTGCGGCGTCAAGACGCCCATCAGCTCCCAATGTCCCGTCGTTGTGTCCTTTCCCTTCGATCGCTCGACAAGTCGGCCCGCGACGGCCGGAGCACCGGGTTGCGGAGGACAGCCCTCGAGCGGCTCGACGTTTCCGAGGCCGAAAGCCTCGAGATTCGGGAGGTCCAGACCGCCGACGGCGCGAGCGACGTTGCCGAGCGTGTCGGACCCCTCGTCTCCGTAGTCGGCGGCGTCCGGCAACTCGCCGGCCCCGACCGCGTCCAACACGATCACGCATGCTCGAGCCACGCGACTATCCTAAGTCGGTCGTGACTACCGTCCTCGGGCTAATCGGCCTGGTCATCTACATCGCATGCGTGATCTCG
>JBKOXM010000082.1:0-3586 GCA_046724925.1 Actinomycetota bacterium
GCTCAGGACGTCGTGAACGAGTGGGACGAGCGGGAGCTAGCGACGATCTTCCGCCGCTATGGGGAGGAGCGCTTCGCGCGTCAGATCGCACAGGCGATCGTTCGCCGCCGCGCAGAGCGTCCCTTCGAGCGGACCGCCGACCTGGTCGAGACGATCAAGGCTGCCATCCCCGCGCCGCGCCGCTTCGGGGACGGCCATCCCGCGAAGCGCGTCTTTCAAGCCCTGCGAATTGCTGTCAACGACGAGCTCGAGGCACTCGAGCGGGCGCTGCCCGCCGCCGTCGGGATGCTCCGGCCGGGGGGCCGGATCGCCGTCATCAGCTTCCACTCCCTCGAGGACAGGATCGTCAAGCGCTTCTTCGCCGCGCAGGCGCGGGGGTGCGTCTGCCCGCCAGACTTCCCGGTGTGCGTCTGCGGCCGTGAGCCCTCGCTCAGGCTGGTCACGCGCAAGGCGGTCCGCCCGTCCCCGCAGGAGATCGCCGGGAACCCGCGCTCTGCTTCGGCACGCCTCCGCGTCGCCCAGAGGCCGGAGGAAGCCTGATGGCGAGCTTTGCGCCCGCCCAGGCGCCCTACCGTGCACCCCAGCCGCGCCCGCAGCCGGCGCGAAGGCCCGCTCGTCCCCGCACCGCACCGCGGGCGCGGCCGCTGGTCGCCGGCGGAGTCCTGTGGATCGTCGTCGTCGCAGCCCTGCTCGCAGGCATCGTCGCCCTGAACGTCGCCGTGCTCCGTCTCAACGTCCAGGTGGAGCAGCTCGACGGGCAGCGCGACAAGCTTGCGTCGAAGCGAAACGCCCTCCAGACGGAGGTTTCCACCGCCGCGGCAGGCGGCCGCATCGAGACCGCCGCCGTCGAGCGCCTCGGCCTCGTGGCGCCCAAATCGACCACGTACCTCGAGCTCAAGCGGCCGCGCCGCTAGGTGATGGCCGCGCGGGTCGCGAACCGGCGCATCCGCCTCCTCGCCGCAGTCTTCGCGCTCGTCTTCGCGCTGGCGCTCGCGCGGGCGGGCTGGCTCCAGGCCATCCGAGCGAGTGCGCTGACCAGGCTCGCCGTCAGCCAGCACCGCGAGACCGTCGACGTTCCTGCGCACCGCGGGACGATGTACGACCGCCTCGGCTTTGAAGTCGCTCTCGGCTCCCCGACCATCACCGTCTACGCCAATCCCCGCCAGATAGGCGATCCAGGGGTGGTGGCGGTGGCCGCGGCCCGGACCCTAGGTCTCGACCCGGACAAGCTCTATCCGCTCCTGGCCGACCAATCTCGGGGTTTCGTCTACGTCCAGCGCCAGGCGGATCCCGAGAAGGCGCAGGCTCTTCAGCGGCAGGGGATCGTCGGCCTCGGCTTCTACCCCGAGGAAAAGCGTATCTACCCCCAGGGCCGCGTCGGCGCTTCTGTCGTCGGCTACGCCGGCGTGGACAACCGCGGGCTCGCGGGCCTGGAGTTGTCGCTCGATCGCGTTCTGACCGGTCAGCAGGGCGAGAAGACGATTGTCAAGGATCCCTTCGGACGCACGCTCGAAGTCGTGGGCTCGAAGCCACGGAGCGACGGGCGTGACGTCTACCTGACCGTCGACCACACGCTGCAGGGGCAGGTGGAGCGCGTCCTCGGTGCGACAGTTGCCCGCTGGGATGCGAAATCGGCGAGCGCTGTCGTCATGGATCCTCGCACCGGCGGCATCCTCGCTCTCGCGGTCGCGCCTGGGTACGACGCGAACCGCTTCCCCAAGGTGTCCGACGAGCGCAAGCGCAATCGCGCCGTAACGGACACGTACGAGCCGGGCTCGACCTTCAAGGTCGTGACGATCTCCGCAGCTCTCGAGACCGGCCAGGTCGGCCCGGACACGAAGTTCATGCTCCCGTACCAGATCCAGGTCGCCGACCGGAAGATCCACGACGCCGAGCGGCGCGGCACGGAGACGATGAGCGTCCACAAGATCCTCTCGCACTCCTCGAACGTGGGCGTCGTGACGATCGCGGAAGCCCTCGGCAAGGAGCGAATCTCGCGCTGGATCGATCGTTTCGGCTTCGGGCGGCGCACGGGTATCGAGTTCCCCGGCGAGACGCGCGGCATCGTCGTGCCGCCCGGCAAGTGGTCGGGATCGACGATCGGGAACGTGCCGATCGGGCAGGGCATCGCGGTGACGCCGCTCCAGATGGTGGCCGCCTACGGGGCGATTGCGAACAAGGGCATCTGGGTGCAGCCCCATCTGGTCGAGAAGATCGCCGGAGAGCGACCCGTCGAGCCCGGGCGGCGCCGGATCATGTCCACGCGAACTTCCAAGCAGATGCGCAAGATGCTGCGTGAGGTCGTCGAGGAAGGATCGGGCACGGCTGCGCAGGTGCCGGGCTACCAGATCGCCGGCAAGACGGGCACCGCAGCGAAGCCCGACGAGCAAGGTGGTTACTCGGACTACCGCTACGTCGCCTCCTTCGTCGGCTTCGTGCCGGCGAAGAATCCGCGGCTCGTCATGCTCGTCACCGTGGACGAGCCACGGGGCGCGATCTGGGGCGGCGTGGTGGCAGCGCCGGCTTTCGCCGAGATTGCCAAGTTCGCCCTCCAGTACCTCGAAGTGCCTCCGGATTGATACCGGGGCCTCCCCGTGCCTCCACCCGCTTTCGAGCGTAGCGGAAGGTGAAGCACGAGTGGGGCACGGAAAGTCAAAATAGCGTGCAAATCATGCGCTTTTCCGACGAGCCCCCAGCCAGGAGGCCCAAGACCGCGTTGCTAGAATCCTGCGCCATCGAGCTGGATCGCCTGAGCCAGGCCGTGCGTGCGGAGCGCACCATCAACCCCGCCCGCGCCGAGATCACCGACCTCGCCTACGACGCCCGCCGCGTCACGCCGGGAGCGCTCTTCGTCTGCATCCCCGGCCTCAAGGCCGACGGCCACGACTTCGCGCCTCAGGCGGTCGCCAATGGCGCCGCCGCGCTCATCGTCGAGCGCGGGCTCGACCTCTCCGTCCCGCAGCTCGTCGTCGCGGGCGCCCGCGAAGCCATGGCCCTCGCAGCCGACGCCTTCTTCGACCATCCGACCCGGGAGCTCGAGGTCGTCGGCGTGACCGGGACGAACGGGAAGACGACGACCGCGTTCCTGCTCTTCTCCATCCTCGCCGCCGCCGCCCGCCGCCCCGGTCTCCTCGGCACGATCGAGAACAGGATCGGCGGGGAGCGGCGCGCGGCGACGCGTACGACCGCCGAGGCGATCGACCTCCAGCGCACGTTCCGCGAGCTGCTCGACGCCGGCGACCGCTCATGCGCCCTCGAGGCCACCTCGCACGGCTCGGCCCTCAAGCGCCTGCTCGGAGTCAGGTTCAGCGCGCTGGTCTTCACGAACCTGAGCCAGGACCACCTGGACTTCCATGGGACGATGGAGGAGTACTTTGCGGCGAAGCGTCGGCTCTTCACGGAGCCGGGACTCGACGGAGGCCGACCGCCGGCGGCGATCAACGTCGGCGATCCGTACGGCCGAGCCCTCGCGGAGGAGCTCCGCGCACTCGGCGAGGAGCCCACCGAGTTCAGCCTCGCCGACGCCGCCGGTCTCGAAGTCACCCCCACCGGCTCGAGCTTCCGCATCGGCGAGCTCGACCTCACC
>JBKOXM010000123.1:0-3734 GCA_046724925.1 Actinomycetota bacterium
ATCATCGAGCGCGAGCTCAATAACCACGCAGGACGGCGCATACGGGTCGCCCCCCACGCAATTTTCCTTGTTGAGGACGTCGCGTCCGGGCGGGACGAGACTCGCGGCGATCCTTCGGATTTCTGGCACAGGCGGCGAAGGTGGCCGCCGCTTCAACGGCTTGCCGTCAGGCCCGAGTAACGCCTGGGCCTCTTCCTCCTGCTCGCGCAGAACACGCTGGACGCCTGGGTTCTCGTGGTAGGCGCCACATCCCTGGAAGAGTCCGTATCGCTTCGCGGAGCGTGCGACGGCATCCATCTCGACGGCGATCGCCGCGACCGGACCCAGCACCTCCTCGCCTTCGGTGGTCCGAAGCGCGCGCATTGCCGCGTGGAGCCGGTCGAGGTGTCGGAGGACCGCTCCGACTTGCTTCTCGTCACCCGGCGGCGGGTCGAGCGCTCGCAGTTCGGCGATCAAACGGCCTTGCAGCTCGATCGCGCGCCGGAGCGCCTGGTCGGGATGTGCTCTCGCGGACTTTGCCTCGGCCCGGCTGTCGGCGTTCATCCGCTCGCAGGCTGCGTCGGCTCGGGCGATGAACTCCTGCTTCGTGAGTGGCCCGGACGGTCCTGACGGCCCCGTCGAGCTGTCGCTCTCGCGCGCCTGACCGCAGCCTGCGGCGAGGACCAGAAGAAC
The DNA here is from genome assembly GCA_046724925.1 of Actinomycetota bacterium. Taxonomy (GTDB): domain Bacteria; phylum Actinomycetota; class Thermoleophilia; order Gaiellales; family Gaiellaceae; genus JBKOXM01. The sequence continues at coordinate 673 of JBKOXM010000123.1, forward strand.
GAGCGAAGCGGCCAGCAGAGGAAGAAAGGGCTTCGGCATGCGGCGCTCGTCTCATCGGCGGAGGCGATTCGATCGCCGAGCCTCATTCGGGGTAGACGCAGGGTGGCCGAGGCGGCGCTTGCGCTGCCGCTCTCAGGACGCGCGGTTCATCCGCGCGTCCGTCGGAACTGACCGGTCGATACGACGTGGGTCAGCTACCGTCGACCTGGGTACGCTCAGTGCGATGGGGTCGTTGCGCGCCCGCCTCTCTCGCACCCCGCCTGGTTACCGCTTTAGCGTCGGACGCGTACTCGCGATCTACGCGGGCCTCATGTCTGCGCTCCTGCTCGCCGCAGTCGACATGACCGTCGTCGTGACGGCGCTGCCGAAGATCGTCTCGGAGCTCGGAGGAGTCTCGAGCTATCCCTGGGTCTTCACTGCCTACACGCTCGCATCGACCGTCAGCGTGCCCTTGTACGGAAAGCTGGGAGACATCTACGGCCGGCGCCCGCTCTTCCTGGCGGCGATCACGATCTTCCTCGTCGGAACGCTGCTCTGCGGCGCTGCACAGTCGATCAACCAGCTCATCGTCTTCCGGGCGGTCCAGGGTCTCGGCGCCGGCGGGCTCTTCTCGGTCGCGATGGCGACGGTTGGGGAGATCGTTCCTGCCCGCGACCGAGGGCGATACCACGGGCTGTTCGGAGCGACCTTCGCGATTGCGTCGATCGGCGGCCCGCCCCTCGGCGGGTTCATCGTCGACAACCTCAGCTGGCGCTGGATCTTCTTCGTCAACATCCCGGTCGGGCTCTTCGCGCTCGTGGTCGCCGGCATCACGATGCCCCGGCCGACGGAACGCCGCGCGCATTCGATCGACTACCTCGGCGCGGCTCTCCTCGCTGCCGGGACGACCGCGTTCATGCTCGGGCTCGTCTGGGGTGGGCGCGAATACGCGTGGGATTCGCCTCAGGTGATCGGTGCGCTGCTCTCGGCCGCGCTGCTGCTCCTTCTGTTCGGGCTGGTCGAGCGGAGGGCCGCTGAGCCGATCCTTCCGTTCGACCTCCTGCGCCGGCCGACCATCGCGTCAGGCGTGCTCGCAATCGGCTTCGCCGCGATGGCGATGTTCGGGACGATCACCTACGTCCCGCTCTTCGTCCAGGGCGTGATCGGGACGTCGGCGACCTCGTCGGGCGTCGTCCTGACACCGCTGATGCTGGGCGCGGTGGCGACGAGCATCCTTTCCGGCCAGTGGGTCTCGCGGACGGGGCGCTACCGCGCGAACGCGCTAATCGGCCCGGTCATCCTGCTCGTCGGGCTCTTGCTGCTGTCCCGAATGGACGTCTCGACTACGACGGCCGAGGCCGCACGGAACATGGTGATCGCGGGGATAGGGATGGGCCTGATGATGCAGATCTTCGTCCTGGTCGTTCAGAACGACTCGCCGCTCTCCGCCATGGGCTCGGCGACCGCGCTGACGCAATTCGCGCGTTCGATCGGAGGCACGATCGGCGTCACGGTGATGGGCGTGATTGTGAACCAAGGTCTGCCCACGGAGGCGCGCAACGGCGGTCCTGGGCTGCACCGCTTGTCGCTCGACGCGCGCGAGGAGCTGGCGGCGGCGATCCATCCTGCATTCATCGCCGCGGCGTTCGCTGCGTTGGTCGTGCTCGTGGTCGCCGCGATCGGAATCCGGGAGAAGCCGCTCCGGCAGGGCGTTGACGAGCCGACCCTCTCGGAGGAAATCGGCGAGGGAGCTGCGGCCGGCTGACGCAAATCGAACGGCGTTAAGATCAGCTCATGGCCTCGCAGCCCGACTTCATGCCGCTCGAAGGCTGGGATCACATCGAGCTTTGGGTTGGCAACGCCAAGCAGGCCGCGTATTTCTACGAGCGCGCGTTCGGGTTCACACGCACCGCGTACGCGGGGCCTGAGACCGGCGTGCGCGACCGAGCCTCCTACGTGCTCGAGCAGAACGACATTCGCCTGGTCGTCACCAGCGGGCTCCGTCCGGACAGCGAGATCACGCAGTTCGCGTGCTCACACGGAGACGGCGCCAAGGACGTCGCGCTTCGTGTTCCCGACGCTCGCGAGGCGTACCGCCAAGCGGTGCAGCGCGGCGCGCGCGGAATCGTCGAACCGCACTGGGCCGACGATGAGTTCGGGCGCGTCGAGCTCGCCACCATCGCGACCTACGGCGGCGTCGTCCACACGTTCGTGAACCGCGCGGAGTACGAGGGCGCCTATCTGCCCGGTTACGTCTCCACGCTCGAGAACGGCGCCCCGCAGAGGGGCGTCGGTCTGCTGGCCCTCGACCACGCGGTGGGCAACGTCGAGCTCGGACGGATGGATCAGTGGGTCGAGTTCTACGAGCGGACGATGGGCTTCACCAACATCCTCCATTTCGGAGACGACCAGATCTCGACCGAGTACTCGGCGCTGATGTCGAAGGTGATGTCGGACGGCGAAGGGAAGGTGAAGTTCCCGATCAACGAGCCCGCGGAGGGTAAGCGCAAGAGCCAGATCGAGGAGTACCTCGAGTTCAACGGGGGGCCGGGCGTCCAGCACATCGCCATGCAGAGCGAGAACATCGTCGAGACAGTGAGGGCGCTGCGCGACCGGGGAGTCGTCTTCCTGCAGACACCGGACACGTACTACGAGGACGTCGAAGACCGCGTCGGCGAGATCGGAGAGGACTACGAGGACCTGAAGCGGCTCGGAATCCTCGCCGACCGTGACGAGGACGGCTACCTGCTCCAGATCTTCACGAAGACCGCCCAGGATCGGCCGACGTTGTTCTTCGAAGTGATCGAGCGGCACGGGGCGCGCGGCTTCGGTGAGGGCAATTTCAAAGCGCTCTTCGAGGCGATTGAGCGAGAGCAAGCACTCCGGGGAAATCTGTAGTCGCCGACGGCGTGTCGACCGGTCATTTCAGACGGCCGCGAAGGAGACCTTCGCGGCCTTAACGGTCGGCGCCGCAAGCGGCGCCTTGGCGAGGCGATTGAGCGAGAACGAGGCGATTGAGCGAGAGCAAGCACTCCGGGGAAATCTGTAGTCGCCGACGGCGTGTCGACCGGTCATTTCAGACG